>JBLNFC010000252.1:0-7403 GCA_050263355.1 Acidobacteriota bacterium | reverse complement strand
CTATGAAATTGGGAAACTGGCTCGCGATCGGGGCGCCCATGTGGTCTTCGGCGGCATTCACGCGACTCTTTACCCGAACGAGGCGCATGAGCTTGGCGGTGCCCATGCTGTTGTTAAAGGCGACGGTGATGTGGTGTGGGCGAAAGTATTGTCAGATTGCTGCCGCGGCACTCCCCAATCGGTCTACGAGGGAGGCCGAATTGAGGGCTCAGAATTCCTGCCTGCGCGCTGGGACCTGGTCCCACGCAAGCGCTACATGTGGGCTTCGGTACAGACGGTTCGCGGCTGCCCCAAGCATTGCTCCTTCTGCTCAGTGTGGCGGACCGATGGGCAG
Source organism: Acidobacteriota bacterium (assembly GCA_050263355.1). Taxonomy (GTDB): domain Bacteria; phylum Acidobacteriota; class Terriglobia; order Terriglobales; family Acidobacteriaceae; genus Gp1-AA122. The sequence goes on along the minus strand of JBLNFC010000252.1, from coordinate 7,069 downwards.
CGTCCCCGTCAGCGCGCCGCCGATGTTGTGGTTCAAGAGATCGTTGAACTGCGACGACTCGGGTTCCGCTTTATCACGCTCGCTGACGACAACTTCTATCCTGTGACCCTGACCGATCTGCGCCTCGCGGCAGAGCAGCACAATACAGCCCGGCTCAACGAACTCAAAGCCATCCGTGCGGAGCGCTTCGAACTCATGGCACGCCTGGCGCAGCTTCCTTCAGACATGATTTTCTTTACGCAGATCACGATGGAGGCAGCGGAAGACACAGAGTTCCTTGACGCTATGTGCGCCGCACACATTAAAGGAGCGCTGGTGGGAGTAGAGTCCGTGACGCCCCAAGGCCTAAAGGACGTTTACAAGGAATTCAATGCAGCCGGACAAGATCTTGTGCAGCGGCTGAGAATATTCCGCCGCCACGTGGTTTACGTTCTGGGCTCCTTCATCTTTGGATTGCCAAGCGACCGCCCGGAAACATTCGACGCCACTCTTCTCGCTGCGGCTCAGGCCGAAATCGCCTTTGCCCAGTTCGTCATGCTCACTCCATTTCCCGGAACCGTGGACTATATGCGCTGGGAAAAGACCATGGACGAATCTCCTGTACACATTGCAGGAATTCCAATTACGCGGCGCTGGCTCATCCCACCAGCGCTTCGGCCCAAGCTCTACTGGCCTCATCCCACTATGTCGGCCGAGGAGATTCGGCAGCGCACTCAAGCGGTTTGGGACAGTTTTTACAGTCTCAAGTACATTTGGGCACGTTCCGCGTTCATAAAATCCATTCGTGCACGGCTGGCGTTTGTTTTGATTTCCAAGATCTATCGACAGATGTATGCCGATACGGGGATTGCAACTGACAGCGCCCGCGTCTCCCGATCCGCCCGTTGGGCGCGCTGGCTGGCCAAGCCCTGTCAACGGCTATTTGCAGCTTCTCCGATGCCAGACCTCAGGCTGCCGGAAGCGTGGAACGTGCCCCCATCCATGGAGCAGTCAAGCGCTGCAGACTGAGACACAAAGTCAGCAGAAAATGCGGTCGGAGGACTGTGTCTCCGCTTTTTGCGAGCGCGGACCACTGCATTTCCAGCCAGGTTTTATGCTCGGAAAAAATTCTTCACGATAAAGAACACATTGGCGGGTCGCTCCGCGAGTCGGCGCATGAAGTAGGGGTACCACTCGGTGCCGAAGGGAATATAGACGCGCATGCCCCATCCATCGCGTACAAGGTGCTGTTGCAGATCGCGGCGGATTCCGTGCAGCATCTGAAATTCAAACGAATCCCGCGCGATCTTCTCCCTCGTAGCGAAGGCTTTCGCCTCTTTGATGATGGCTTCATCGTGCGTGGCCAGCCCATGATAGATCCTGCTCTTCATCAGAATTTTCATGAGCTTCACGTAATTGGCATCGACTTCTGATTTCTTCTGGAAGGCGATCTCCGGCGGTTCTTTGTAAGCTCCTTTGCAGAGCCGAATCCGGATGCCCTGCGCCAGCAGGTCGTTCACATCCTCTTCACTGCGGTGAAGGTACGACTGGATCACTGTCCCCACCACGCCCCGATTTCCCGGCATTCGGTGCAGTTCATGAACAAAGTCGAGCGTGCGCTGGGTGTAAGGCGAGCCCTCCATATCGACACGCACAAAGCTCTTCAAGGATGCGGCCTTTGCCACCAGTCCGGCCACCAATTCGCGCGCCAGTTTCTCGTCGATATCCAACCCCATATGCGTGAGCTTGAGACTTATATTTGCTTTCAATTCAAGTCGCGCGATGTCGTCGAGCAGTTGGTGATAAAGCCCGGCACTCTCGCGTGCCTCTTCGACGTTAGTGACATTCTCACCGAGGTTGTCGATGGAAACAGTGGCACCCGCCTGATTGATGGCCTTGGTGGCGCGAAGTACGTCTTCGACCTGGGTGCCGGCTACAAATCGGGTGGAGATGCGCCGGCCAATCGCGGATTTCTCAGCGATAGCGCGTAACGAGCGGCTCTCAGAAAGGGATATAAAGAGCGCTCTCAGCACGGTCGAATTTCCGGTCGCTTATAAGTGCGGGACATGAACGTTATGTTTTACCACAGGGGCTGCCCGACCGAGGTGATTGCAGTCACAGCACACCGTAGCGAATTAGCGCAGGTTGGCTGGGACGGAGTTCTCCGTCTTACGCATGGCAGCAGCTAAGCCGACATTTGACGGGCTGAGATGCGGAAGACGCCCCTTCAGAGTCGCGTCGAGTGCGTTGCGCCTGAAGGTGACATGTAGAAGCTGACGCGTGGAAGAGCGGCCCTTTAGGGCCGCGTCCGATGCGTGAAAGAGCGGCCCTTCAGGGCCGCGTCCAATGCGTAGAAGAGGTGGGGCTTCAGCCCCGGGTCGAGCCTGCGAACAGCGCGAATCGGGAGTTTCTCATCGTCCCAGTGCGGCATCGCCGCGAAGCGTCATGCAGGTGCTGCTGGCCCGAGCCACTAACTTACCTTCGTCGTCGAAAACATCGCACTCGGCGAGGCCCACAGTTCGCCCACCCTTCGCCACCCGCCCTTTAGCAACTAATTTGCTCTTCCAGATGGGCTTCAAAAAGTTGATTTTCAGTTCGAGAGTCGTAAAGCTTTCGCCTTCTGCGAGGGTTGAAGCGTAAGCGAGTCCCATAGCTGCGTCGGCTATGTCGCATAAGATTCCGCCGTGAAGCGTGCCCATGGGATTCGCATGTTGTGGCCCGGCATCAAGTTCCACCGTAGCGGCGCCTTCCTCCACTGCCGTCAGACGAAAGCCGATCAGTTGCATCACCGGAGCGAGACTGACGTCGCGGAGCTTGGTTCTCAGATACTCGAGAGTGCGTGCTGGGCGAACCGCCGTTTCACTAGCCATCGAGAAACATTCCTTCCTTGCTGCTGAGTATGCAGGGTGCTGCGGATTTGCTTACCACTAGCGGACGAAACTTTCGTCCACATAACACCAACGCCAGTTCTCTCCCGGCTCAAAGGACTGGATGATTGGGTGCTTCGTCTGATGAAAGTGTTTGGTGGCATGCTTGTTCTTCGACGAGTCGCAGCAGCCAACGTGGCCGCACTCCAGACAGAGACGCAGGTGCACCCAGCGGTCGCCCATCTCCAGGCATTCCTTGCAGCCTTTCCCACTCGGCTTTACATCGCGAATCTCACTCAAATGCGTGCACGCAGTGGCCATGTGCTCTCCTCTATTTTCAAGCAGCTTTCAACGGCTGCGGAATTCCATTTTCCAGAGCTTGTCGCGTCACTTGATCCTCGGTGCGAGCTTGGAACCACGCCGGATAAATCGGTGCGGGCGCGGTGAGCTTCTCGATCGAATCCAGTTCTTCTTTCGACAACGAGACTTCGAGCGCTCCCAAATTGTCCTCGAGTTGGGAAAGTTTGCTGGCGCCCAGCAGAATGGATGTCACGAAGGCCTTCGAGAGCATCCACGCCAGCGACACCTGGGCGACGGAGCTGCGGTGCCGTTCGGCAATCTTTTTCAATTGCTCAACCAGGTCGTAGCCCTTGTCTTTGTCGAATGGCAGGAAATCGAAGGTCGCCAATCGTCCTTTTCCACCCGTAGGGTCCTGGCGTGTATACCGGCCACTCAAAAAACCTCCTGCCAAGGGGCTCCACACCACAATGCCAACACCAGCATCGGTACAGAAAGGCACAATTTCGTGTTCAAGATCGCGGCCTACAAGCGAGTAATACATCTGTGCAGCAATGAGCGGAGCATAATTGTGTTGCTTCTGGATTCCGAGGAATTTGGCCGACTGCCACGCACTGAAATTCGAGTACCCCACGTAGCGGACCAACCCGCGCTGTACCAGGTTCTCCAGGGCACGTGCCGTTTCCTCCATTGGAGTAAACGGGTCAACCTTGTGAATGGAGAGCAGATCGACATAGTCGGTATTCAGGCGACGCAAGCTGGCTTCGACGGCAGAAATGAGATATCCAAAAGACGCACCCGCTCGTGTCACAGCCTTTTCAGAGCGGAACCCAACCTTGGTGGAGATCACTGCGTCTTTGCGGCGTTGCCCCAGCGCCTTGGCCATCATGATTTCCGATTCCCCGGCAGCATACATATCGGCGGTGTCGAAGAAATTTATACCCGCATCAAGAGCGCGGCCGATAATTGCATCCGCGTCTTGCTGGTCAGTTTTCCACACGCCAGTTTCTGAACCGGGTCCGGAACCGAAGGTCATTACGCCGAGGGCCAAGCGCGACACAATCAGGCCGCTGTTTCCGAGACATGTGTATTGCACAGGACTCCTCCAACCGGATACAAGGTTCGACGACCAGGCCTGGAGCAAGGATTCAAAAACTGGCGATAGACTTCTGGCCGAAAGATCGCGTTCAGGCATCTCGCGAATGTAATCCAGCGTCCGAAGCACGTGGCTTCGAGCTCCTCGAAAAAAGTTGTATATGTCGCAATCGCTGCCAACGTTGCCATAGCAGCTAGTAAATACGTTGCCGCATTCCTGACTGGCAGCTCGGCTATGATGGCAGAGGCTTTTCACACCACCGTGGACACGGGAAACGAGCTGCTGCTGGTTTGGGGCATGAAGCGGAGCCAGCGGCCGCCCGATGAACTGCACCCATTCGGTCACGGCAAAGCGCTCTACTTCTATTCTCTTCTGGTGGCGGTTTACATCTTCGGCATCGGCGGCGGGCTAGCCATTCACGAGGGGATTTCACACCTGAAAAACCCTTCTGCACCGGAAAACCCGTTGTGGAACTACGTGGTTTTGGGAATTGCTCTGGTTTTCGATCTTTATTCCTGGAAAATTTCCTATCGAGAACTGATGGCGGGGCAGAAGCCAGAGGCATCCGCTTGGAGCGCCATCAAGAGCAGCAAAGATCCGGCGGTTTTTACAGTCTTGCTGGAAGATTCCGTGGGAATTGCAGGAACTCTCCTTGCTTTCCTCGGAATTTTACTCGGACAACTGCTACATAATCCCTACTTCGATCCTATTGCGTCTATCGCCATTGGTCTCCTGCTGGGCGCGATTGCTCTTTTTCTGGGGCGCGAAAGCGGCGCTCTTCTCGTCGGGGAGAGTATTGATCGCGGCAAGGCCGAGCACCTGAACAATCTTATCCGCTCGGATCCGGCAGTTCAGAATGTTGGAGATCTTCTGACCATGTATTTGGGGCCCGAGCAGGTATTGCTCAACGTAGATATCCAATTCAGAACCGGGCTCACGGTGCAAGAACTCGAATCGAGTATCGATCGCCTGGAGGAACGCATCCGCAAGGAGGACCCCAAAATCCAGCGCATCTTCATTGAAGCGGAAGGTCTGCGAGGAGAGAGCAGACCGGCGCGGCGAGCAGCTTAATAGCAGAGCGAATCACAGAAACCTTCCGCGACCCGCGTCAGTGGCCTTCTTCTTCCAGGAACTTTTCCGCTTCCAGTGCCGCCATGCAACCTGAGCCGGCGGCTGTGATGGCTTGCCGATAGCGGCGATCCTGCACATCGCCGCAAGCGTAAACTCCTGGTACGCGAGTGAAAACGTTGTTAGTGGTCTTCAGGTAGCCGTCCTGATCCATATCGAGTTGGCCTTCAAACATCTTCGCATTGGGTATGTGGCCGATCCCAAGAAACATCGCGCTTGTGGGGAAATCCCATTGCTCACCCGTTTTCAGGTTACGTAGACGCAACCCAGTCACTTCCTTCTTTGTGACGTCCAGGACATCGTCTACAACGGTGTCGGTAAGGAAGTGTATTTTCTCGTTCTTCTGTGCGCGTTCCAGCATGATTTTGGAGGCGCGAAAATCGGAGCGGCGATGAATCAATGTGACTTTGCTTGCGAATCGGGTGAGAAATGTTGCTTCTTCCATTGCGGAGTCGCCGCCTCCGATGACGGCAATCTCTTTGCCGGAGAAAAAAAAGCCATCGCAAGTCGCGCACGACGAAACGCCATGTCCGATTAAGGCCTGCTCACTCGGCAAACCAAGCCAGCGTGCTGACGCTCCACTGGAGATGATCAGAGTACGGGTGCGAATCACGTCTTTTCCCATGGTCAGAGTGAATGGCCGGGTACTGAGGTCGGCTTTGGCCACATGACCCATGTGGTATTCGGCGCCAAACCGAATAGCCTGTTTTCGCATGTTCTCGATCAGCTCAGGCCCCTGAATGCCTTCCGGGAAGCCAGGGAAATTCTCCACCAGGGTGGTCAGCGAAAGTTGCCCGCCGGGTTCATGGCCTTCGATAACAAGCGGGCTCAGCTTAGCGCGGGCGGTGTAAAGAGCAGCAGTGTGTCCAGCGCAGCCCGACCCGATAATGACGACGTTGCGAATCGATTGATCCATAGTTGTAGAAACTTAGATTGCAGATCCTGGATTTGGTTTCAACGCAGCCTTGGACCCACGCGCCGGCACATTGTAACCGCGCGTCATTTTTTATCGCTGGGACCCGGCTGCGGTTTCGCTCCCTGCTTGCCTTTCGAGGGCTTTGCTGGCTTGCTTTTCAACTTACCCGATGTCACAACTTTGGCCAATTCCTCTGGCACGGTACGACGCGCACCGAGCACATCGCGGTAGTGACCGAGAACCGATGACGCATCCCGGAACAGAGGCTCATAAGCGGTCTGATCCGGCGGTGGACTGCCCGCAGTTCCAGCGCAGCGGGCCAGGACAACTGAGGTTTTCCCAAAGCGTTCCAGCCGGATGCGTGCTACCGGAGTGTTGGATCCCAGCATAGCCGCGGGGCTTGCCACCGCCGAGGCACTGTCTTCGATTGAAAGCTGAACCAGATCTTTGGGATCACGCACATGTAGCGTGAGAGTCTCAATCATCTCGTTGGCATCTGCGCTGAATGAATATTGCACATTGCTGAAGGTGGTTGTCGGAGAGAACTCGCGCCGGATGCGCACCCAGGCGGCGGTCAGTGGTTGCTGAGCAGTGCTTCCTGGCGGCGCCGCCTGTAGAAGCGCAGCCTTGTCGGAAAGACTTGATCTTCCCCGCGCAATCTCGAAGTCGGGTACGAATTGGGGCTGCTTCGGAACCTTGCTGAGAGCCGACGCGATCTCTTTCTGCTCGTCGCCGGTCGGAGAGCATACGTTCAGCACGTTGACTTTGACCGGCGGCGACCCCGGT
>JBLNFC010000251.1:0-3550 GCA_050263355.1 Acidobacteriota bacterium | reverse complement strand
CTGATCTCACCCAATCCGGGCGAGCCTCTGAAGCCGGTCGAACAGACCGCCTCCGGCGGGGAACTCTCTCGTGTAATGCTGGCCTTAAAGTCGAGCGTCGAGGCAGGATCGGTGCAGGGTCGTAAGAAGAACTCTGGTGCTCAGCGGACCATGGTGTTTGATGAAATCGACTCTGGCATCGGTGGTCGCGCGGCAGAGGCGGTGGGTAAGAAGCTGAAAGGGCTGTCCCGCATTAACCAGGTTCTCTGCATAACTCACTTGCCGCAGATTGCCACCTTTGCCGATTACCACTACCTGATCGAAAAGAGAGACTCTGGGGGACGATCTAAAACGACGGTTCGCCCCATCACCGGACAGGAACGTACCGACGAAATAGCCCGCATGCTCTCGGGGGCCAGGCTCACCGAGACGTCTCGAAAACACGCCGAGCAAATGCTCAAAACCAACGCCTAGCCACCGCGGGAAAATACGGTACGAACAATGGCAATCCCATTCGCCGTACTAATTTCCCCAATCGCTGCTAATTCGCTCACTTTCTAAGGCTTACGTTGACCAACCCGGTTCCATTCCGGTACTTTTATACACAGGCATAGTGGGGAACGTGTACCCTAGATAGCACGGAAAGAGAGCGGAAATCCAGAGTGTCCACCGAGAGCAAAAATTTGCTGCTGTTGAAGCCCCGTGGGTTTTGTGCCGGGGTGGTCAGGGCCATCGATATCGTCCGCATCGCGCTGGAAGCGTTTGGGCCACCAATTTATGTGCGCAAGGAGATTGTGCACAACCGCTTTGTAGTTGAAGAACTGCAGGGTAAAGGAGCAATTTTCGTCGACAGTGTCGATGAAGTCCCGAACGGTGAGCGTGTCATCTACAGTGCCCACGGAGTCTCGCCCGAAGTGCGGGATGCGAGCGAGAACCGAGGGCTACGCGTGATCGACGCAACGTGCCCGCTGGTCACAAAAGTCCACGTGGAGGCGGTGAAGTTCGCAAAGGAAGGCTACTCGCTCATCTTGATTGGCCACCGCGATCACGACGAGGTAATTGGGACGTTGTGAGAGGCTCCTACGGTCACGCAAGTTGTGGGTTCTCCGGCGGAAGTTGAGGCACTCACGGTGCCTGATCCTAATCGCGTGGCTTATCTGACCCAGACGACTCTCAGTCTGGACGAAACTCGTGACATTATCGCGGCGCTTCGAAAGAAGTATCCGAACATTAAAGGTCCAGCGGCGCAGGACATTTGCTACGCCACCGAAAACCGGCAGACAGCGGTTAAACACGTGGCGTCGGAAGCCGACCTCCTGCTGGTTGTAGGTTCGGACAACAGTTCTAATTCCAAGCGCCTGGTGGAAGTTTCGCGCAGCCTGCAAACCACTGCGCACTTGATCGACAGCTACAGGGACATTAAGCCGGCGTGGCTGGAGGACGTAAAAACGATTGCCCTGACGGCTGGAGCGTCTGCGCCAGAATGTCTTGTCGAAGAAGTCGTGAAATACCTGGCGAGCAAGGGATTTGATAATGCACAGGAAGTAGAAGTGATGCCGGAGAACGTACGCTTTGGTCTTCCGCCCGAGATCGTGGAAGCGATTGCCAGTGCACCGGCTACCGCAAACGTGGAGTAGTGCATGGAAGATAACTCCCCCTCAGCCTCAACGAGGCCTGCAGTTCCACAACTAAGATTTGGCAAGATAGACGATCTTTCCAGCCGCGTAGCCGTCGCGGTCGATGCTTCCCGAAAATACCTTTTCTCCCGGCAATTCGATGACGGCCACTGGTGCGGCGAGCTGGAAGCCGATACCACGCTGGAATCCGACTACATCCTGCTGCACACCCTGTTGGGAACAGGGAATCAGGAACGCTTCCAGAAATGCTGCAATTTCATTCTGCGTCACCAGAACGAAGACGGCGGCTGGCCAATTTATATCGGGGGCCCTTCCAATATCAGCGCGTCAGTGAAGGCTTATTTTGCGCTGAAGTTGACGGGCTACAAACCGGATCATCCGGCACTCGAGCGTGCTCGCAAGAAGATTCTGGAGATGGGCGGCGTAACCGAAGTCAACACCTTCACCAAGATCTATCTTTGCTTTCTGGGGCAGTACGATTACGACGCCGTCCCTGCGGTTCCGCCTGAGATCGTCCTGTTTCCCAACTGGTTCTGGTTCAATATCTACGAAATCTCTTCCTGGTCGCGGGCCATCCTGGTACCGCTGTCGATTTGCTACGCCAAGAAGCCACTGAAGAAGATCCCGGATGAAATGGGAGTGGAAGAGCTCTTTTTAGGCGGGCGCGACAAATCGCGCATGCACCTGCACTGGAGCAAGAAGCTGATTTCGTGGCGCAACTTTTTCCTTGTGCTGGACCGTTCGGTGCACTGGTTTGAACGCGTTCACATTCGTCCGCTACGCTGGCTGGCATTACGAAAGGCCGAGCAATGGATGCTGGAGCGCTTCGAGATGAGCGATGGCCTGGGCGCCATCTATCCCTCGATCTTGAATTCAATCATCGCCATGCGCTGCCTGGGCTACTCGCTGGATGATCCCCAGGTGATCCGCGCTATGGACGAGTTCGAGAAACTTGGCATCGAGGAAGAGGACACCTTCCGCATGATGCCGTGCATGTCTCCCGTGTGGGACACGGCGTACGCACTTTTCGCTTTGGGAGAAGCCGGCGTGCCTGCGAGCGATCCGCGCATGGTGAGATGCGCCGACTGGATTCTGCAGAAGCAAGTGCGCAATACGGGCGATTGGAAGGTCAAGAATCCCAAGGGGCAGCCCGGGGGCTGGTATTTCGAATACAACAATGAGTACTACCCCGATGTGGATGACAGCGCGATGGTCTGCCTGGCTCTGAGCCGGGTGGAGCACCCTAACGGCCGCTATCAGCGCGAGTCGGTCCAGCGGGCAATCGATTGGATCTTTTCGATGCAGTGTAAGAACGGGGGTTGGGCATCGTTCGACAAGGACAATGACCGCATGGTGTTCGAGCACATCCCGTTCGCTGATCACAACGCCATGCTGGATCCGCCCACGGTTGACATCACCGGCCGCATCCTGGAGATGCTCGCCACGTACGGCTACGACCAGAACGACCGCCGGGTAAAGAAGGCAATCAAGTTCATTCGCGAAGAGCAAGAAGCTGACGGCTCATGGTTCGGGCGCTGGGGCGTGAACTACATCTACGGCACAGCGCTGGTGCTGCGTGGATTGGAAGCTATCGGCGTCGACCATCATGAACCTTACGTTCAGCAGGCTGCCGAATGGCTCCGCATGGTCCAGAATCCTGATGGCGGCTGGGGTGAGACCTGCGAATCTTACGACGACGCAACCAAGCGCGGGGTCGGTCCGAGCACGCCATCGCAAACGGCATGGGCAATCATGGGGCTGCTGGCCGCCAGCGATACGCGCAGCGACTCGGTTGCGCGCGGCATCGCATACCTCCTGCGTACGCAGAAGAAAGACGGTTCATGGGATGAGCCTCACACTACCGGCACGGGCTTTCCGCGCGTGTTTTACCTGGTGTACACGCTGTATCGAGATTACTTTCCGCTAATTGCCTT
>JBLNFC010000250.1:0-6214 GCA_050263355.1 Acidobacteriota bacterium | reverse complement strand
GGCTACGGGCGTCACAGCCCCGGCTCTTCCCTCTGCGGCTCCCGATCTTCGTATCCGGAACGTCCAGAACCTCTTTAACGGTGCAGTCTCAAACTATAACGGCCTGACCGCATCTTTCAGCCAGAGAGCCGTCGCAGGCTTTTCGTTCCAGCTGAATTACACCTGGAGCCACGCCATTGACGAAATCTCGAATGGCGGAATCAACCCATTTAGCCTGAACGACAGTATTGTCGGCCAGATCAATCCCTTCAATCTGCGAGCCCAGAACTATGGCAATGCAGACTATGATGTACGGCACAACTTTACTGCGAGTTACCTGTGGCAAATTCCGTTCCGGTTCAGCAACGGATTCCTGCAGCAGGCTCTTGGCGGGTGGACCATTGGCGGCACCTTCTTTGCTCACTCTGCTTATCCCTACACGGTGCAGGATTTTGCTGCATCTTTCGGGAACGGCGCGACTGCGAACATCGTGGGTACCAGTCCTCTGCCTGACTACTTCGGTGGTGGCCGGCAGTTTGGCTGCAATACTCCAAGCACTCCCTGCCTGTTACCGACCCAGTTCACTCCGCCGGGAACGGAAACCAGTTTCGGCAACCAGCGCCGGAATTCCTTCCGTGCCCCCGAATACTTCAACAGCGACTTCAATATCCGTAAGGACTTCAGGATTCGCGAACGGATGAACTTTGGGATCGGAGCCACTGCGTACAACGTCTTCAATCACCCCAACTTCGCCAATCCGATCCATGACGTTTCGTCGGGATCGACGTTTGGGCTCATTCAGAGCACGGTCACTCCTCCCACCAGCCCGTACGGCGCATTCGTAGGGTCGGCCGTATCTGGACGAATCCTTCAGGTGAATGCTCAAGTGAGCTTCTAGGCTCATTGTGGCGACTCAGTAAGCGCCAACTGAAAGGCGGTCCGTCCACCCGGACCGCCTTTTTTTCCTTTCGCCCCGTGTGCGAGCTCACCTTACAACGTGATCCCGGTCACACCCCGATGGGCATTCAGCCACGATAATCGAGTGGGGTTCGGGAGTCGAAAACTCCTGCCCGGTGGGGTTATGTCCACAAAAGGCACAGTTTCTATCGTCGTGGAGCGCTGTAAAGCGTGTGGTTTCTGCGTGGAGTTCTGTCCCACGAAAGTGCTTGCTCTCTCCTCAGCTTTCAATTCCAGGGGCTACCACCCTCCTCATGTGATTGCGCCGGAAAAGTGCAGCGGCTGCGATCTCTGCGGCATGTATTGCCCCGATTTTGCTATCTACGGCCATCGAATCAACACGGGCCGGAACGCGGAGAACAAGCCATGAAAGCTGACCCTCGTGGCGTGCTTACGGGAGTTCATTTCATGGACGGGGATCATGCTTGCTGTGAGGGCGCTTTGGCCGCGGGCGCTCGCTTTGCGGCAGGATATCCAATTACCCCCTCCACCGAGGTCGTAGAGCGGTTTGCGGCCCGCGTTCCCACCGTGGGCGGCTGCTTCATTCAAATGGAGGACGAGCTTTCAGCGTCAATTGCCCTACAAGGCGCGGTGTGGGGCGGTGCAAAGGCTTTTACGGTGACATCCGGTCCCGGTTTTTCTCTCATGATGGAACACATTGGATACGCCGCCATGACTGAGACTCCGTGCGTATTCGTAGACGTGCAACGTGGAGGGCCCTCCACCGGACTCCCCACCCTGCCTGCGCAGGCGGACATGATGCAGGCCCGCTGGGGATCCCATGGCGACTATCAGGTCATTGCACTTTGTCCTAACTCTCCCCAGGAATGCTTCGATTTGACGATTCGTGCCTTCAACCTGGCCGAGCAGTTTCGCGTCCCCGTATTGTTAATGATGGACGAAGTTGTGGGACACATGACCGAGAAAGTGGTTATCCCCACAGCTGATCAGATCGAGGTTGTCGAGCGCAAGCACACGCGCAAATCCACCGCTGAATATCTTCCGTATGCAACCAACGGTGATCTCGTACCCGAGATGGCACATGCTGGCGAAGGATACAAGTTCCATGTAACTGGGCTGACGCACGATGAACGCGGATATCCCAACATGACGGCTGCTGTGCAGGAAAAGCTGGTAACGCGGCTGCAAAACAAAGTTCGGGATGCGGATGAGCAAATCGATCTCTGGGAAGAAGAAGACCTGGAACTGGCGGAGGTCGTTGTCATCTCCTATGGAATTACTTCGCGAGTCGCACAGCGAGCCATCGAGGTTGCCCGTCGCCGGGGGTTACACGTCGGAAAGCTTCGGCTTATCTCAGCTTGGCCGTTCCCAGAGAAAAAAATTCGCGAGTTGGCCCGAACCGTCAGAGCCCTGGTGGTACCCGAACTTAATCTGGGCCAGATGGTGCATGAGGTGGAGCGCGCCGCAGGCGGAGCATGCCGCGTACTAGGCGTGCCTCATGCCGGGGGAGGCGTTCACCGGCCTGACGACATTCTGGCTGCGATTGTGGAGGCCGTGCAATGAGCGCCGTCAATCCTGTCGAAACATTCCTGCGGATGGACCGCATTCCGCATATCTGGTGCCCAGGCTGCGGGATTGGCACCACGGTGAATTGCTTCGCGCGCGCTCTGCTCGATTCCAAGATCGACCTGGATTCTGTCGCGCTGGTGTCAGGAATAGGGTGTACAGGGCGAGTTGCTGGCTACGTAAAGCTCGACTCCTTCCACACGACCCATGGTCGCGCGATTCCCTTTGCAACGGGATTGAAGCTGGCTAATCCGAAGTTGAACGTCATCGTATATTCCGGCGACGGTGATCTGGCGGCTATCGGCGGCAATCACTTAATCCATGCAGCGCGTCGCAATGTCGATTTGAAGGTGATCTGCGTTAACAATCTGACCTATGCAATGACGGGCGGTCAGACCGCGCCAACTACGCCGGATCACGCGATTACCTCGACGTCGCCTTACGGCACCTTCGAACCAGCCTTCAACCTGCCCCATTTGCTGGAAGCGGCGGGTGCGGTGTACGTGGCTCGGTGGACGACCTTCCACGTCCGGCAACTGGCGCGATCCATGGCAGAAGTTTTCAAGAAGAAAGGCTTCTGCTTTGTTGAGGTGCTCTCGCCTTGTCCTACTCTCTATCAAAGGCGTAACAAAATGGGAGATGGCCTCGACACGATGAAGTTTTACAAGGAAAAGAGCAAAGTTCGAAACGGAGCGCCCACAGGTGAGGTGGGTCTTACGCTCAACGGTGAAATCGCCGTCGGAAAGTTCGTGGATCGCGATCGCCCAGACTACGCGTCGCTTATGCGCTCCCAACTCGCAGGGACCCTGGGCGAACGCTATGTGGAACCGGAGCAGGTATGCAGCTAACCGAGATTCGTATTGCTGGGTTCGGTGGTCAGGGTGTAATCCTCTCCGCCATGATCCTGGGCAAAGCTGCTTCGATTTACCAGGACGGGTTCGCCACCATGACCCAGAGCTTCGGCCCAGAAGCTCGTGGAGGCGCGTGCAGCGCGCAATTAGTAATCTCTGGCAGTCCAGTGCTCTACCCGTATGTGACCCGACCGGACATTCTCGTCATCTTGTCTCAGGAAGCGTACACGCGCTTTGTACCGGAACTGAAAGATGGTGGCACATTAATCGTGGAACGCGATCTGGTCCGCCTCACCGACTTGAAACCGAACACTCAGGTTTACAGTATTCCCGCCACCCGCATTGCCGAAGAATTGGGCAAACGCATGGTTCTCAACTCCGTCATGGTTGGTTTTTTCACTTGCATCACCCAATTACTAGACGCGGTCGCCGTTCGCAAGGCCGTGGCCGACTCCGTCCCGGTTTCGTTCCGCGAGTTGAACTTGAAAGCTTTTGAGGCAGGCCTTGAGTATGGCTCGAAGATGGCAACTTTGGCCGAGCACACCGAATCCGAACACGTGTACTCCGAGGAGTAGTTAAGTTAATCGACCACTCGTGTGGTCATCCCCTGCGAGGGCTCGCCGCCAGCACTAGCCTGTGCGAGGATGAGCTGTCTGGCTTCGACTCGGAGGTTAGGCAGCCTCATGCCAAACAGAATCGCACCCCCTACACAAGCTATGGCTCCGAGTGCGACTGTGACCGCCGCACCGACCTTATCGGCCAAAGCACCCGCCATGAGCGCGCCGAATGGCGCCATTCCCATGAACATCATGGAATAAACAGCCATCACGCGCCCGCGTAACTCGTCTGGAACCATGGCCTGAATTAGCGTGTTCGAGGAAGACATTTCCAGCATCATGCAGAAGCCCACTGGCACGAGCAGAGCGGTCGACAACCAAAAGTTCCGAGAAAACGAGAACAGGATGAGCGACACCCCAAACCCGCCGCATGAAATAGCGATCCACTTACCTAAGCCCTGCAAACCAGACCGGGAAGCCAATGTAAGCGCTCCGAGCAAAGCTCCCACTCCCGTAGCTCCCATCAGGATGCCAAGGCCTCTTGCTCCGCCCTTAAGGATTCGGTCGGCAAAAACGGGCATCAGCACTGAATAGGGCATCGCCACCAAGCTAACCAACCCCAGCAACAGCAGCAACGTGCGGATGGGACCCGTCCTCTTAACGAATTGAAAACCCTCGAGCATGTGCTGCAATTGCGAACCTCCCGCCGCCAATTTTCGAGGCGTTTCCACTCGCATCAAGAGCAAACCAATGATCACAGCGATATAGCTCACAGCGTTGGCGAAAAAACACCAACCCTCGCCAATGCCTGCCACCAGCACCCCGGCAATTGCTGGACCCACTATACGAGCGCCGTTGAACATTGAAGAATTCAATGCGATGGCGTTCATCAGGTCGTCTTTTCCCACCATGTCGACGAGAAAGGACTGTCTGGCAGGAATATCGAAGGCATTCACCACACCGAGCAAAGATGCGAGAACAAAAATGTGCCAGACCTGAACCGTTTTGGTCAGAGTCAGTCCGGCGAGAATAAAGGCGAGCACCATGGATGAAACTTGCGTCCCAATTACGACTCGATGTCGATTGTGACGATCCGCTGTCGTGCCGCCGAGCGGCGCAATGAGAAACACGGGAATCTGTGCCGCAAACCCTACGGCTCCCAGCAACAAAGAAGATCCCGTCAGACGATAAACGAGCCATGACTGAGCGATGTTCTGCATCCAGGTGCCCACCAGCGAGATAAGCTGGCCACTGAAGAACAGCTGGAAGTTGCGGTGTCTAAGCGCACGCAGCGTCACGGGCAACCGTGAACTGGCCACAGTCTCGTCAGGCGTGGGAGCCTTCACCGGATTGGAGAATTCGCTCGGTGGCACTAGGAGCTTTGTACCTCTTTGAAAGAAAGGGGGAGCTTGGCGCCCAAAAACATGTCCCGCAGTCCTAGCTGACTCAGCCGCATCCGGGCCAGCAGTTTTGACACTTCCCGAGCACTGGAATCTGCGATAGAGTTGCCAAGCTCTTTGCTCTGGCCGCCAATGGCCGCCAGCCTCTGCCAGTATAACGGCAGCGCGGGAGCACACGTTTTGGCACTCGGTCTTCCTTAGAGAGGCGATCAGCATGACTACCAGCCCAGTTCGCCATGAACGTCGCGCAGCACAAAGGTTCGAATATCAGATTCCAGTCTCGCTCAAAATCGGGGGCCAGGAACGGGAAGAGCGAGGCTGTACTCAGAATCTGTCTGCTCGCGGCGCCTTCTTCTACACCGACTGCCCCATCGCAGAAGGGGCAACTATTGAAATAACCGTGTTGATGCCGGCTGAAATAACACTGGCCGAAAGTATGCGAGTACGCTGCCGTGGCAGAGTGCTGAGGGTTCTTCATGCCGAAGGGGACAGCAGAATCGGCGTGGCGGCGCAGTTGGAAGGTTATGAATACCTCGCCGAACCAGCTACTGCTGCGGGAGAGGGCAGCTTCGCACGAATCTCGTCATTGCATGAGCAAGCTGAGCTGAGCGACAGAAACGCGGTGAGTCCCTTACGAGGTAATCGGTAAGGCCGCGGCACGCTTTTTTCGCGTTTCTTCTACGACGCGGCTGCCAGTTGTTCCGATCGATGCTGCAATCGTCCTAATCGGCTGACCAAGCCGGTTAGATTCTCGTACGAGCTAGAGACAGCACTGGGCGATACGCGCAGCCCGGGCATGACCCGTCTCGCTCGCAGCTTCATTGCTGCGGACAGAGCATAGATTCGTATTCGTAGAGCAGATTCGATCAATTCCCGTCCGGCATTTGCGATTTCAGGATCAGCACTGGCTCGAGCCGCTTCGCCCAGCCGCAAGAGTAGCGAG
>JBLNFC010000249.1:0-3403 GCA_050263355.1 Acidobacteriota bacterium | reverse complement strand
GCCGAATTCCGCGTTGCCAATGCGGCCGAGCCGCTGCCCTTTCCTGACGCCTTCTTCGATGCTATTACCTGCATCGACGCCATCAATCATTTGCCCGATCGCCCGCGCGTTCTCTCTGATTGGGCTCGCCTGCTCAAGCCTGGCGGACGACTGCTTTTCACCGACCCGATTACGGTGACCGGGCCGCTCACCAATCACGAGATCGCCGTCCGCGGCTCCATCGGTTTTTTCTTGTTTGTTCCCCTTGACTATGACCGAACCGTGATCGCCCAGTGTGGCTTGCGCCTCCTCGTTTGCGAAGACGTGACCGCGAACATGGCCGAGATGGCGGAACGTCGAGGCGCAGCCCGCGCTTCCCGTAGTCACTTACTGAGCGACATCGAGGGTGCCGAAACCTACAATGGCCAGCAAACCTTCTTCGCCGTCGCGGCACGCATGGCAAAGGAGCGTCGCCTCTCCCGCTTTCTCTACGTTGTAGAAAAGCCGCAAGAAGACCGCGCCCAGCCGTGATGATCAGGGGCGGCGGGGAGTAATTCTGATCCGGCAAGCATCACAGGGTGTGGCCCAGCGCGCCCGCACGCGAATAACACTGCGATGGCTCCTGCCCTTCAACTTAGACTCCGGCAGACTCGGACTTCTGAGCCAAGCTTGTCACTTTCGCCAACAGTTCATCCGGGTCCATCGGCTTCGCCAACAGCTCCCATGTGAGTCCGTGCTCCCGCGCTTCACCGAGCAGTTCGTTGGTTGCCGTCTGTCCTGAAAAGAGCAGGATGTGACACTTCGGAAAGCGCGCTTGGATTCGGGTGCACACTTCAATACCATTTATGCCCGGCATGATGACGTCAGAAATTACGACATCGGGTTGGAACGTATCCAGCCTCTGCAACGCCGATTCTCCGTCATATGCGGAGGTCGCTTCAAAACCGGCTCTCTCGAGTATCCACAGGAGCGTGTCTGCCAGATTCTTTTCGTCATCGATCACGAGAACGCGCATCGCTGTGGACCCTCGCCTAGACAACCATCCCGGTTTCTACTTTCGCTGTTCTTGCCAACGTAGGCGTCGCCAGCGGCCAGGTGATCGAGATCACGGTTCCCCTGCTGCCGTCGCGATCGGAACTCCGCACGCGAATACTGCAATCATGCTTAGCGACGAGACCGCGCACCACCCACAAGCCAAGCCCAGTCCCCTTCTCCGGTTTTGTGGTGAAGAACGGCTCGAAGATTTTTGCCCGATTCTCCTTACTGATACCGGAGCCGGAATCGGCAATCGTCAGTCGAACTCGCCTGCGCTTCCCGTGCCTCCAATCGTGATGCGGGCGGAGCGAGACCTGCAGCTTTCCCCCGTCGGGCATTGCCTCCACCGCATTTAACAAAATGTTGTCAATAATTTGGCGAATCTCGTCACTAAACCCGACGACGCAGTAGCCCGGGAGGATCTTCTTGCCTACTCGAATGCCGGCACGTTCTAACTTGCCACTAAACACCTGAAGGGACTCCTCGACCATAGCTCCCAAATCCACATCTTGGGGTATATTCCCAGGCCGGTAATAAGCCAGGCTCTGCTTGACGATCCGCGCCATGCGCGCCAATTCGCCTGCGGCCAGCTTTACCAGGTCTCGCGACCGCCCGTCCATCTCCGAGTGGTGCTGCAGTAGATAAAGCGCATTGGTCACGGACGAAAGTGGATTGTTAATTTCGTGCGCCAACGACGCGGCCAACTGACCCGCCGCCGCCATTTTCTCCGTCTTTCTTAGCCGCTCGTCCGTACGTCTTCTCTCACTAACGTCGCGGGCCACGGCTAATTGCACGACCGTGCCGTCCGCGTTTTGCAGCGGTGCCGCGTGCGTTTCCATGTGGCGGCGCGTGCCGTGTAGTCCAACAATGTCGAATTCCAGCGAGCCTCTTTCTCCACCGCAGATACGCTCATTGAATTCGCGGAACCGTTCGCGATGCTCGGGAGCGATCAAATCGTAGACATTCTTACCAACCACCATCTCAGCAGAATCTGCCTCTACCATCGCGAGCCCCAACGAATTCATGTGCTGCAGTGTGCCATCTGCCGCGACCAGTTTCACACACTCTGGTGTGGTTTCAACAATCGCTCGAAAACGCTCCTCGCTCGCGCGCACGGCCCGCTCCGCCTCTTTTCGGTCCGTGATGTCTCGCGCTACCTTGGAAGCCCCGATTACTATCCCTGCCGCATCTCTGACCGGTGATATCGTCAGGGACAGATAGAGGCGCGAGCCATCCTTTCTCATGCGAACGGTTTCAAAATGATCGACCCTTTCGCCGCGCCGGAGTCTCGCAATAATCGTGTTTTCTTCTTCCCAACGCTCCCGCGGAATGATCAACGTGATGTGCTGGCCTATCGCCTCTTCAGCCTTATACCCGAAGAGCCGCTCTGCCGACTTGTTCCAGCTGGTGATAACGCCATTTAGATTCTTGCTGATGATCGCGTCGTCGGAAGAATCCACGATCGCCGCCAGCAGACCGCCGGCTCGCGCACGCTCACGTTCTGTATCCAGCCGTCTTCTGTCCGTCTCGTTCAGCATCGCGGCCGTATGCAGCGCCATCATCGCAAACACGCCCGACGCAATGATGGTGGCCAATGCCGTGCCCGAGCCCAGCGATACGTAGCCCCGCCTTTCGGCCCAAAGCTCGATGAAGTTCAGCGACGGTAGGAGCAGTACGATCGCCGCGAGCATCCTGCGTGAAGCCACTGCCCCGGCTGTCGAACTGAAGAGGATGTCCGCAAGATAGTGCCTGGATGATGCGCAAAGTAACGCGACTCCCAGCACCAGGAACAGGAGAATGGTGACCAGCGCCATGACTCTCGCGTACAGGACAGCCGCGGAATACGTGTACCCCAGCAAACTCTGATAGCCCACCAGCAGGACCAGGCCTGCAAAAACCTCGGAAATGGGAGCGCCTTTGTCTCGGCGCAGAAGCAACAAACTCAGCCCGGCGAAGGTGAAAGCTAGGCAGGTGTTTACCGCGAAGCGGCCCGGTGTCGGGAGGGTCCAATCCTCCAGGCGATGCGACATGAGCAGGCGATCGATCCCAAAATCCAGTTTGAACCAGTGCTCCAGACAGGTAGCGGCAGCGAAAAGCGTTACCACTCCCGCCAGCGCCAGAGCTACTGGGTGGATCCACCTCTTTTGCTCTGCTCGAAGCTGAAGTAGGATCGACACGCCGCATAGGCTGAAACACGCGGCGGCGTTAGGACTCACGAAGGAACCCAGCAGTTCGCCTTTGAGTAGCGGAATACGAAATTGCCAGCCCGCCAGTACCGCAGCGCCGCCCGCCATAAGCAATAGCGAAAGATATTTAGCCTTTACTTGGCGGCCTAGAGACTGGTCTCGCATTAGACAAACCGCAGGCGCTGCACCTTTCGATAAGTCTT
>JBLNFC010000248.1:0-4543 GCA_050263355.1 Acidobacteriota bacterium | reverse complement strand
GTTTGATTCAATGCTGGTCAAAGGGATGCTGCGACTTTGTCACCTGCTTGTAATAAGGTTGTCTTGCAGTGCACATCCCTGCGCACAACTCCACCTTCCGCTCCTGTCACAATATCGCGTTTGCAATGTGCTACTCGACCCATCGCTGGCAGGGGGACTTTCTCGCTGGAAGTTGCTCGTGTGGCGCGGACATTCCTGTCCTCGGGTTTGGTGTGTGTCGGCGCCCGAGCCCTCGCCCGACCTTTTGTGCCTTTGTGCTCTGAGGCTGAAAGGGACAACGCAGCACAGTGAACCGACGCCCGAGAACTAAAAAACTGAGAAGGGAACTGAGAACCCGAAAGTTATGGCTAGATACTGAGTACCGACACCAGAAACGCTTCTATGCGCGAAAATGTATCTCAGCGGCCACGCTCACGAGAATGTTCCGGTTTCGCTGTTTCCTGAAGAACGTTCGGCTCCTGCGAACTGTTTTTCCTGATTGAAATACCTGCTCAGCCCCTGCCGCAGCCGCAATCGAGCACGCAACGATCGAGCCTTCACGGCCGCGAGACTTAAATCCAGTGCTTCTGCCGTCTCCTGCAGTGTGAAACCTTCTATGTCTCGCAATACGAAAACTGCACGCAAGCCCGGGCCAAGCCTTCGCAGCGTCTTGCGCAGGATATCCTTCAGCTCAGCTGCCTGATAGAGTTCCTCTGCGTTTGGCGACCAGTCTGCGACTTCGATCGGAAGATGGTCCTCTTCTCCGTCGAAGTTGATATCGCTGGATACCTCTTTCGTGGTGCGCCGTTTTCGTAACACCATCAGCGCCTGGTTCATAGCGATGCGAGTAAGCCACGTCGAAAATTGTGCACTCTCCCGGAATTGATCCAGGTGCTGAAACGCTTTCAAGAATGCCGTCTGAACGACATCTTCGGCGTCCTCCCGGTTATTCACAAGGTGGTGAGCGATTCGAAATAACTTGCGATCATATCGCCTTACAAGTTCCTCAAACGCACTGATATCTCCACCTTTGCAGGCATGCACCAATGCCAGATCACCGTTGTCCGCTTCGGCCATCGCGAGTTTTGCTGATTCTCCGCTCACATACTTTCCCTCAGCCGGTTAATGCCTGGCCTGACTACTAAACCGGCGCCGAATGTTTTTATTCCCGCAAACCTGAAAGCAACCGGGTTAAGAGCCGTTTTCCGCGCGTCTCTATGGCACGAACTTGTAGCCCACACCGTGAACGGTTCGAAAGTGAATTGGACGGCATGGATCAATCTCAAATTTCCGTCGCAGTCTGCATATGTGATTATCGACCGTACGCGTCGAGGGATAGCACTCGTAACCCCAGGCCTCGTTCAGTAACTCGTCCCGTGAAAACACTCGCCCCGGCTTAGACATAAAGCATTTGAGTATTTTGAACTCCTGCTTGTTGACCTTGATTACTTCGCCCGACGACCGACTTACTTCCATCTTGATGAAGTCGACGCAGAAATCCCCGAATTGACAGACTGAGTCATCAGCCGGTCGGTTGGACTCGCGAACCAGCTCAGAAACTCCCGCCACCAGATCCGACCAACTGAAAGGCAAAAGGGCTGTTGCCAGTGTCTTGGAAAAAAGTTCGAGGCCCGATCCTCGAGAGTCTTGTCCGTTTGGCGAGACCAGTACTACTTGGTACTCATTTAACTTCGACATTTCGCGCACAGCGGACGGGTTGAAAAGATGCTCAACAAAGACCACCTCTCCGCGTTGCAGGGCGCCTCCCGGGACTGTCGCAAGCTCAACATCAGCATTGCTTTCGATCGCCTTCGTCGTCCCTGGTTGCTGCGGCCAAGCCTTCGTCAGGTCCTGTGGATCCTTGGGTGCCATAATCTTCCTTCTCTTCCTTGCTATTACAGCGTTAATCCCCTTGGCGTTCGCTACCTCGTTCTCAAAACCAGAATCGTTGTATCTGGTCGGTTCTTCCTGTGTCGCATCTGATACCTAGTGCGTGGTCGCGTCAATTCACTCCTTCTTTCTTCTTCCTTCGCAGTACCTTTCCGGCTAAGCCGTTGGTAAATAGCAGTTTATCGCTGAATATATCCGGCAAAGATTATCCCCGTGGTCATGCTAGACTTCGTGCGCAGCCGGGCTGGCCGTATGGAGGCAATCCGCCACACTTCGGTCGTGCGGTTCGGGACCTATGAAATGGGTCTCCATTCGGGAGAACTGCGCAAGGCTGGCGTTCGAATCCGGGTACAGCAGCAACCACTGCGCCTGTTGGAAATTCTGTTGGAGCGTCCCGGCGAAGTTGTTACTCGCGAGGAGCTGCGGAGTAGGATTTGGCCCAATGAAAGCTTTGGCGACTTCGATCAGGCCGTCAACGTCGCCGTCGCAAAACTGCGCTCCGCCTTAGGTGATTCCGCCGACAATCCTCGTTTTGTCGAGACGCTCCCCAGGCGTGGCTACCGCTTCATCGCGGAAGTCAAGGTAGTTAACCTTCCTGATAACAAAACCGAGTCGTCCTCCGACGCTTCCTCTCTCGCACCAGACAACGTTGCGCCAGAAATTTCCGCGGTAGTAGCGCCCCCCAGAAACTTGCCTGCGCGCCGCGCGTGGACGGCGGTTGGCGTAGCTATCCTTTTGCTGCTTTCAGCGTTCGTCGGTTGGATGCTCTTGCGCAAAACCGCGCCGCCGGCCAATGCTACGGCTTCCACTGCAGTCCGATCGCTGGCCGTGCTTCCCCTGGAGAATCTGTCGAACGATTCTCAGGATTATTTCGCCGACGGCATGACCGACGAATTGATTACGGACCTGGCGCAGATCGGCGCATTGCGCGTGATCTCCCGCACCTCGATCATGCCGTACAAAGGCGTGCGCAAACCGCTGTCGCAGATTGCGCGTGAATTGAGCGTGGACGCCGTGGTGGAAGGCACCGTGCTCCGTTCCGGCAAACAGGTTCGAATTACGGCGCAGTTGATTCACGCTCCCGACGACAAGCACCTCTGGGCTCAAAGCTACGAGGGCGATGTGCGCAACACCCTGGAGCTGCAGAAGAAGGTAGCTCGCGCCATCGCCGACCAGATCCGCATCAAGCTCACCGCACACGAAGCAGCCGTGCTCGACAACGTGAAGAACGTAACTCCCGAGGCCTACGAGAACTACCTCAAGGGACGCTACTTCTGGAATAAGCGAACGGCCGAGGGAATGAAAAAAGCTATCGAGTACTTCAGGCAGGCAATTGCGAGCGATGCCAACTATGCTCTACCCCATGCCGGCTTAGCAGACATCTATCAACTCTCCGACCAGCCGCAGTTGGCTCGTGAAGAAGTTCAGAAAGCGCTCGGGCTCGACGATCAATCCGCCCAGGCGCACAGTTCCTTTGCCAGAATTCTTTATCGCTTCAACCAGGATTGGGGCGGCGCCGACCGCGAGTTCAAGCGGGCTCTGGACCTTGACCACAACTACGCGCCTGCGCACCATTGGTATTCGATGTACCTTGCCCTGCAGGGGCACAAAAAAGAAGCGCTCGCGGAAGCGGAAAAAGCCTACGAGTTGGATCCGCTGTCTTCCGTAGTGGGCGCCAACCTCGCAAAAATTCTTCAGGAGACGGGCCAAGACGACAAGGCCATCGCGCAAGCTAAGAAGACGCTGGACCTGGACCCTGATTCGGCAGTGACCCACGCCGTCCTCGGCATTTCGTATGAGGACAAACGGATGTACCCGCAGGCGATTGCCGAATACCAGAGGGCTTTGCAGTTGGGCGGCTCCCCCGCAGAAATCCGCGGGCTTCTTGGCTATGCCTACGCAGTTTCTGGAAACTGCGCCGGCGCGGAAAAGACAGTCGCCGAATTGAAGGCGCTGTTGCCCCAGCAATCCCGCGCCGCGTTGGACTTGGCCGTCGTATATTCCGGACTGGGTGACAAGGAAAGCGCTCTGTCCTGGCTGCAAAAGGCTCAGGAGCTGCATGTGAGCGACCTGATCGGCATCGGCCAGGACCCGCACTTTTTCGAGTTGCGCACCGACCGACGTTTCCAATCTTTGGCGCAACGAGTAAGTCCCCCCACGGTCGCTCACCTCTAGTTGCGTACGCGCACTTCGGATCGCTCTCGAAGCCGACAGGGGGTACCCCCTCCCCCCGGGTCCATGAAAACAATGGAGTTGCGGCCACGAGGACACCAAAATCCTAGAGTTATAAGGGCTTATAGGCAAAATCTTGAGCGAGTAGGACTTAGCGTTATATCGATATATGTTCATCCAGCTATACGTTTAGTATTGTTTTATATCTACTAGTAAAGTCAATAAATTTCTTACAGAAATCGCGCAGTGCTTCCCGGAGCAGGAATCAGTAGCGGTGATCTGCCGGCATTTCGGCGCGTGGGAAGGCCGCGTGAGGAAATTTTCGCTGCGCACTCCAGCCGTAGTACCCCAGGTTCAAAGAACGAGCAAGAACCTGCGGCACGCCGCCGGATATCCATTTCGGCCTGCAAGTGCTCACATGGCGGGGCAGGGTACGAAGGATGACCAATTTATGCCCGCCTGAAATTCATCGTCGGGGTCAAAGGTTTTTTTGAAGGTGAAT
>JBLNFC010000247.1:0-2880 GCA_050263355.1 Acidobacteriota bacterium | reverse complement strand
CGCCACATCGCAGAGCCGCGAACAATTTGCTTCGAACTCGATAGGAGGAGAGATATGAAATACATTTTGATGATGACCGGCAAGAAGTCCGACTTCGAAGCATATGCGAGCTGGTCGAAGGATGACCTTCAGGCGAATGTGGCTTTCATGCGCGCATTCAGCAAAGAACTCCAAGACTCAGGTGTATTCGTTTCGACCGAAGGCCTGGGATGGCCGAGTGAGGCCAAACTCGTCCGCGCCGGAAAAAACGGAGAGCCGATCACCGATGGCATATTTCCTGAATCCAAGGAGTTTCTCGCTGGGTACTGGATCATCGATGTGGAAAGCTCAGAACAGGCGTATCAGATTGCGGCGCGGGTCTCGCAAGCTCCTGGCCCTGGCGGAAAACCCGCAAACATGCCCATCGAAGTGCGGCCGGTTCTGAGCGGACATGCGGACTTGGGCCTCTGAACGCGGACGCTGAAGAGAGGGACATGGCCGACTGCCAACACGACGCTCGGATCGAGCATCTGCTGCGTGAACTTGCGCCCCAGGTGCTCGGCGCCGTCGCTCGCCGCTTCCGCGACTTCTCCTCCGCCGAAGATGCCGTGCAGGAGGCCATGATCGCCGCTTTCACCCAATGGCCGCAGCAGGGTGTTCCCGATAACCCTCGTGGCTGGCTGATTCAAGTGGCGTGCCGGCGCATGGCGGACCATGTGCGCGGCGAAATCGCCCGGCGCGAAAGAGAAACGGCAGTGGCCGCCGAAGTGGAAGCCTTGCTACCCACCCTCGAGATCGAGGCCGACATGGATCCGAACGATACGCTCGTTTTGTTATTCATGTGCTGCCATCCCGCTCTCACGCCCTCGTCAGCGATCGCGCTGACATTGCGCGCGGTTGGCGCTTTAACTACGGCTGAAATAGCCAATGCTTTTCTGGTTCCCGAGGCCACCATGGCCCAAAGGATCAGCCGCGCGAAGCAAACCATCAAAGCATCGGGCGTCCCGTTCCGTCTGCCTTCTCCGCCCCAGCGGAGTGAACTGCTGCCGCAAGTTCTGCATGTACTCTATCTGATCTTCAACGAGGGATATGCCAGCAGCATCGGATCGCATCTGCAACGACTCGATTTGGCGCGTGAAGCGATTCGCTTGACGCGCAACATAAAAACGCTGCTCCCCGACAATCCCGAGATAGCCGGACTTCTGGCGCTTATGCTCTTGACCGACGCGCGTCGCGCAGCCCGAACCGGTCCTCATGAGGAGTTGATTCCGTTGGACAAGCAAGATCGAACTCTGTGGGATGGCGCGGAGATCTCCGAAGGAATTGAGCTTCTTACTGCCGCGCTGTCGAAAGGGTCAGTGGGTCTGTATCAACTTCAAGCAGCGATTGCCGCCGTTCATGATGAAGCCGAGAAAGTCGAGGACACCGACTGGCCACAGATCATGGCTCTCTACGAGTTGCTGAACCGAGTCTCTCCTAGCCCGATGGTGA
Source organism: Acidobacteriota bacterium (assembly GCA_050263355.1). Taxonomy (GTDB): domain Bacteria; phylum Acidobacteriota; class Terriglobia; order Terriglobales; family Acidobacteriaceae; genus Gp1-AA122. The sequence goes on along the minus strand of JBLNFC010000247.1, from coordinate 1,410 downwards.
CTCTCAATCATGCAATCGCAGCCGCCATGGTGCACGGTCCTGCCAAAGGCCTCGAACTACTACGCGCCCTCGATAGCGATCCGCGTATTGCCGGTCACTATCGTCTCGACGCAGTCCGCGCCCATTTATTCGAAAAAATCGGCGATCGCCAAGCCGCCGTCAATCGCTACCGAATCGCAGCTACGCGGACAACGAGCATTCCGGAACGGAATTACCTCATGACGCAAGCAGCACGGTTGGCCGGAGATTAACTCCCGAGTTGTCGGCTACGCCACCTTTCACTTCAGGTTTGCCCATCGCTCGCAGTTCAGTGCCCTTCAAAAATCGCCGCTGGCGCCTCCGCCTCCCGAAGCTCCCCCACCGAAACGGAATTCTGCACTCCTCGTTTGCGGGCTTGGGGTTATTGACTGCGGTGTTATCAGGCCTAATACCGCGGAGCCGGCGTTCATCCACTGTTTGTCCTTTCCCGATAAGCGCGCCGCGGTAAAGCCGCCACGGATGCCGCCTGTGCCACGGGCAAGCCAATGTTGGATGAACAATGCAGAGCCGGTCAAGAATATGCCCATAAGCATCGGGTCCCAAGTATGGCGCGGCCAGCCTAGGTAAGGTTTATTGGAGATGAAAGTCAGGATGGCGAGAATCGCGCCCACCGCAATGACGAAACGGTCCTTCTGGCGAATCCCGCGCGCGAGTACGACCGGCGGGAGACACCAGATTAGCACCCATGTGGTCCAATAGAACGACCTCCCGAATTCAGAGGCGCCCGTCGTGCCGTTGTCCCACCAGTGCGCACGCATGTTCAAGGACGAAAGTTGGAGGTTGATAGTCAGGTAGATGCCGAGCCAGAGGAAGGCTTCCACCGGCGAATAATCATCTTCGATGTAATCGAAGTGGTAGCGGGAACGTATCACGGTCACACATATGAGCCCGATTGCATAGAGCAAGGCTACGAACACATGCTGCACAGTGTGAGACGAAGTCCAGTAGCCCGGCAGAAAGAGGGCGAACACCATTGCGGCGACAAATGCATACCATAGCCCGAAGCGATGCCAGATCCAGAGCGAAAAAATGCCGCCAGCAGCGGGAGCGATGAACTGGAATGCGTCTGGCCTGGGCGAATAGGGCCTGCCGCTGAAAAGAACCGCCTGCATTCCCGCACAAAGAAAACCAACCGAGCAGACGGCGAGTGCTTCCTCGATCCCATAGCGATACAGATGGGCTTGGGAAACGGCGACTTCGGTGGCGCCATAGCAAACGGCAGCGAAGATCAGGAAGAAAATTCCAGTGGTTTGCTCCGATGGCCGCGCAAGAATAACCCGCAAGAATAGTGCGGCGGCAGCAGCCACGCTGATTAGCGTGAAGAGAAACAAGATCAATCGCAGAAAGATATTGGTCGTGCGCAACTCAGAG
>JBLNFC010000246.1:0-3712 GCA_050263355.1 Acidobacteriota bacterium | reverse complement strand
CCGTTACAGGTCGAACTCTGGTCCCATCCTGATCTCGCAATCGGGGTTGTCGATAGTAGTTTTCAGCTTGCAACTGCCGTAGGTCCTGCCATGCGTACCCAGATAGAAGTACGTCTTGTCGTACTCGTATCCTTCAGGGCATGGTTGACGTATGCTTTGCTGTTGCGATCGCCCGCCCTGAGCTTGCTTATTACTCGCGGTTACACAAATTGTGGCCCAGCAATTTTGGCAGGGGCATGCTGAGAGGTGAGACTGTGCCGAGAAGCATCGAGCGATATAGAACCATAATCGAAGTGAACAGAGTAGCGATTGTCGAAACTGCACCAGAGAAAGTCTTTTGTGGGATGTGTGCAGCGCTGAAAAAGGTGATGCCATGCGATCGCGCCGGTCTGACCGTCTACGATCCTGAGCACGACGCGTTGAAGATCGCTGCCCTGTATGGTCGATACGAGAACAGCTTTTTCCGTGTTGGAGACTTTCTCAGGCGCAATGATAGCCAAAACGGCTGGACCTTCGAACACCAGAGCGGGACGCTTCGTCGTGACCTGGCCAAGGAACACCAGTTTGCCCTGGAAAAGCACACCCTCGAAGAAGGATTTCTATCACTATGCTCGGTTCCTCTAGTGGTGTATGGCAAGGGCGTGGGGGTCGTGACCATCCTGAGCCAGCAAAAAAATCAATATTCGCATAGACATGGCCAATATCTACAGGATGTCGCTAATCAGATTGCTTTACTGGTGGCAATGCTCGCACCTCACTGCACCCACCATCCCCAATCGAAACTCTTGTGCCCTCGATGCATTGCCTCGGCAGGGGGACGCACGACGACGGCCAAGTACAAAGAGCAGCTATCGGCGTGGGGGCAAAAAGGAGGGCGTCGTAAGAAAGAAGGTGGTGAGCTTTAATTGTTGGCGCAACATCCTCCTTTCACTTAGAACCAAGTCGATGAGCGAAATCGCTGCCATGAAAAGGCCGGTCTCAGGCAAATCGGTTCTTTTATTTTGTCGTTAGACAAGGTCTCTTTTCGCCGAGTTGTCGCCCCTGAGGCGATCCTTTCCGAAGTTTTCCGCTCTTCTCGAGTGCATGCTGGAGTGTGGTAAAAAAGCTTGCTTGACACCGCCGACAGTCTCGGAGATGCCTGTTTTCGGCCACAATCCCGGATCGGCGTATTTCGTGCCGTACTACGACGACAGACCATACGAAGCGGAGTGTGTGTACCTATGCTGCATCACGCAAACGCTATCCCATTAAACCGACGCTGGACCCCGAGCCTGCTCCTGCAAATGCTTCGATAAGAGTATTGACATCACTTTCATCGTTGTAAGGGGCGAGCGAAATCCGAATGCGTCCGCCACGTGTACTGCACACAATATTGTGACTACGAAGCCTTTCCACAATTTCTTGTACGCTGTCGCGAGGATGGCCAAGCGAAACAATGTGTGCAGAGCCAGCAGGATCGTCAACACTACGAAACGGTCGCCACCCATACTTGCTAGCTTCGCTAACCAACATTGCTGCCAAACTCTGTGCATGTGCCTCAATGCGAGCTTCACCCAAGGACAACAACTGCTCAATTGCTACCACGAGACCCGCCATAGAGATATATGACATGGTTGATTGCGTGTAGCGCCGCGCATCATTAGCTAGCGACAGAGCGGTTGCATCAAATCCAAAGGGGTCCGCCGCGCCCATCCAACCCGGTAAAGGGGGGATTTGCTGAAGCAAACGTGGCGACATGATTGCTAGTGCAATGCCTCCATGCCCACCTAGCCATTTGTAGCCGCTGGTAACGACCGCATCAGCATCCCACGCCACTGCGTCCACCCGCGTTGCACCTGCCGCTTGCGTAGCGTCTACAATCAAACGTGCACCGACCTGGATAGTGCTTTGGCGCAACCGAGAAATATCCACTACCGTACCCGTAGCATATTGCACACTGCTCACCGCAACCACAGAAGTACTGTCGTCGATTGCCCCAATGAGAGTATCGGTCAAATCGCACGTAGGCTGGTCATCAACAAAGCGCACGGTATGGTTTTTTAGTGCAGCCAGACGAAGCCACGGCCGAGTTATCGCAGGAAAGTCGGATGAAACGGTCAGCACTGTGCTCCCTAGTTTTGGCTGAAGCAACATTGGAAGTTGCCCCAATATCTCACTGGCGCTCGAGACAATTGCGACTTGACTGGAATCGCAATGAAGCAAACGTGATGCGCGTTCACGAAGCGTTCCGCAGTATGCCACCTCATCCTCATCGGACATGTAGACATTCCCATGCCTCGCCACGTTGTCTATAAGAGTGTGCATTGCGGTTACTGCTGGTTGACCGATCAATCCGAGGGACGCCTGATTCAAGTACACACTTTGACGAAGGCTGGGATAATCCAATCGATTAAAAAGGGAGCAGATCATTACCGATCCGACCTGCGTGGGAACGAGTTGACCCTAAATTATCCTGCTTCAGTAGGAAAACGCCAAGCCGCTGAGATTATTTCCGACTGCCCCGTCACCCCGGATGTGTCGACGGAACTACGATTTCGCTGGCGTCGAACCCCAACCCGGAAGGCCCTATAAACCTCAGCGCCCCCTACCAGCGATCGTTTGTCGCTCCTGGCGGGGAATTTCCCTCCGCGAGATTATGGTTACGTTTGAGGACGATTCACGAACACCAAACCCGTGACTCGTCACCGGACACACGTTATTCGGTGGTGAGTAGGAAATCGCACTTCTGAGCTGCGTCATCCAGTGAAACAGAGCATATCTGAGCAGTTGGCGGAGCACCCAGACGAAGAAGCCCGCTTTGGCAACGATCCACATCGAGTCCCACCACCCAAGCTGAGGACGTGTGTCGGTAAGCACCGATGGCTCGAAAAGGAGCAAGAAAAAAGTAAACAAGGCGGGAACCAGGAACATGTACCACGGCAACGAACGAATCGCTTTCACAATCTGTTTCTCTGCTTCGCGAGTCATACGTTCACCTCCCTATCTTCTTTGCTTCAGAATCAACAGGGATAAGCCGGCAGTGCCTCGCTTACGACAAGCTGTTCGCTACCGTCCCAGCGGAGTCGCATGGGAACGATCACCGAGAACTCGGCGAGGATCAAATCCTCACAGAGCATGCTGTCTTTCCACTTAGGGTCGTACCAGTACTTGACGACTGTGATGAGAAGCGTGTCGAATGCCTCGCCAACAGCACACAAGCCACTCGGCTAAAAGCGAAACGGCATAGCCCGATGGGCTTACCGAAAGACGCTCTTGTTTTTTCGGTGTACCTGATTCAAAGCCAGCTCAAGATCACGCATGTCCCTGTCGAAATCGCGCGCGGCCCCACTTCCGGGATTGAGCTGAACATCATCATCACTGTGATTTCCGCGATTATGGAGAGCATCATCGCCTAGCTTGAGCCAACGCGATTCTTCTTCAAATGCTTTGTCATCCGGTGGTCTCATATCGGCAATGATCATCCATTTCACAGCGGAGCGCATGAAGCGTTTTACTCCAAAGGGAAGCTTTGCGCGGTGGCCGAAAAGGCAAAGGTAGGGCGATCTTGTTACAAGGAGACTCGCCAGCTCCTCACGAATCCGCACCAGCCTTCGAGAGGGCATGCTTCATGACAGGGTTGTTTATGTTTTGTTCGATACCGAACGGAAGGATCACAGGACGGCTCTCCCATATCTGTCCCCGGCTTTTTGGATATTCCCTGACCTCCTTCCGC
>JBLNFC010000245.1:0-4773 GCA_050263355.1 Acidobacteriota bacterium | reverse complement strand
ATCGCATGCTGGGATCATTGGCCACGATGATCTTGGGCGACGACGATCTTGGCGGTTGTAATCGCCTGACCCACGTGGCGCAGGCTATGCTCCGCGACGTGAATCAGTAATCCACCTACGGTTGTCGGCATGAGTTTTCTTCCCACAGTTCTCGGGTGGCTAAGCGAATCCACCGCGAAAGAGCGGATCCGTGAGGAAGCGTCGTTCAACGCTAGCGCAAGTTCATCGAAAAGCTCTTGGCGGGTAATTCCAGGACTGGATTCCGTCTGCAGATTCGCGAGCTGTGCGGGTGTTAGCGACTTACCTTCGGCGTAGGTGAGCAAACGGTCGATGCTCCTGGTAATGTGGCGAATGTGAAAAGCAACTGAAGGCAGGCCAGCAGGCTGAGAGTTGATCTGCTCATCGTTGAGGCTACCGCACCAATGTGTGAGATCTTCCTGGGCAAGCTCCAGAGCGTGCAGGACTGCGCGCTGGACTACGGGAACGTCGGTCAGTTGCCCCGAAGCCAGGGCTCAACTTGATTCATGGCTTGATTATAAGGAAAGCGAAAGACGTACTTTGAGCTCTATGCGTCTTCCACTGCAATATGAGTTGGCCGCAGCCGCGGGAAATCAGCAAAGTTCTGCGAGCTCGACACGCAACTTGTGGGTGGCGCGGAACAACGTGTTCTTAATAGTATTTTCGGTGGTGTTCAGCATCGTGGCCACGGTTTGCAGCTTCAGCCCCTGATAGTGTTTCAGCTCAAAAACCACGCGCTCGCGAGGGGATAGCCTGCCGAGTGCCATGCGAATACGATCGCGAACTTCCCGGCTGAGGGCAGCGCGCTCTGGACTGGTTGCAGGCCGCTGGTCGGGAACACGGTCCAGCATGGTTTCTTCATCGCCTTCCTCGAACCGCTCAGTGATGATGTCGCGATTGCGCAACTGTCTCTGGCGCAAGTGATCCAAGCACAGATTCGTCGCGATGCGATAGATCCAGGTATAGAAGGAGCATTCGAAACGGAATCGCCCGAGGTTGCGGTAGGCGCGCAGGAAAGCTTCCTGGTAGATATCCTGCGCGTCCTCGTAGGAACCGGTGATGTTGAGCGCGAGCCGGAGCACGACGCGATCATAGTGCCGGACCAGTTCTTCGAACGCGGAAGTGCTTCCCTGCTGAGCTTGACGGACCAGCGCCTCGTCATCAGCACGCGAGGGGCGCATAGGTTCCGACAGGCTGCTGGCCGACATTGAAAAGACCATTCCCGCCGGGTATCCAGAGGCGATGCGATTTTTGCTCAATTCTGGCACTGGGAACATCCTTAACCTACAAACTTGTAACCAACACCATGCACCGTGAGAATGAAATGAGGATCATCGGGCTTGGGCTCTAACTTCTGGCGCAAGCGGACGATGTGAGCGTCAACCGTTCGTGTTGTAGGAAAGCGGTCGTACCCCCAAACTTCTTCCAGCAGACGATCGCGACTGATAGCTTCCCCAGAGTGAGACAGAAAATATTTGAGGAGCTCGAACTCCTTGGACGAGAAGTCCAGCGCCTTGCCTTTTCGCACTACCTGGCAGCTACGAAGATTCACTTCCACGTCGCCGAACATGTAGCGATCGCCATTCTTCGGGCTGTTCTGAGCTCGCCGCAGTACCGCCTTTACCCTCGCCAACAACTCGCGAATGGAGAATGGCTTGGTTACATAGTCGTCGGCACCTAACTCAAGTCCAACGACTTTATCAACCTCCTGGCCGCGCGCGGTCAGCATGATGATAGGTATAGAGGGCCGTTTCGCCTTCAGCTGCTGGCAGACCTCAAGGCCGCTCATGCGGGGCATCATCACGTCAAGGATCACGAGGTCGGGCATCTCGGATAATGCCCGTTCCAGGCCCGCTACGCCGTCTGGAGCCGTAACGACCTGATAGCCTTCGAATTCGAAGTTGTCGCGCAGCCCCGCTACCATGTTCGGTTCGTCTTCGACAATTAAGATTTTCGTCATGATCCTTCCCTAGACCACCACGAATCAGTCGTTATGAGCTGCTGATGCTGAGATACCTTCGGCCTCGGCCGCCTTCACCGGGAGCGCGATGGTGAATTTGCTGCCTTGCCCGGGAGTACTGTCGACAGATACTTCTCCTCCGTGCGCGTGCACGATGTGACGAACTAATGACAGTCCGAGACCACTTCCCTTGGTGTTGTGTACCAGTGGATCGCCAACCCGGTAGAATTTCTCGAAGATCTTGCCCTGCTCGGGCGCAGGTATACCGATGCCATGGTCGATGACTTCCAGCTTCACCGAACCGTTGTATCTGTACAGATTCACGCCGATGAATTTCTGATCCTGTGAATATTTCAAAGCGTTATTAACCAGATTCACCAAAGAGCGGGCAATCGCTTCGCGATCTATCCGCACGGGAGGGACAGGGTCGATTTTCTCTTCCAGAGTGAATCCGTTTTGCTCGATCTGGTGACGATAAGAGTCGATGGTGTTGCAAACCAACTCGCGAAGGTCAGTCTCACGAAAGTCGTACTCTTTGCGTCCCGCTTCGATTCTCGAAAAGTCCAGAATGTTATTGATCAGCGAGGTAAGGCGTTCGCTCTCCTTGCGGATAATCTGGTAATACTCCTGGTACTTTTGCGGACTGGTGAGCCGTCCCATTTCGAGCGTCTCGGCATAGAGCCGAATGAGCGAAAGGGGGGTACGCAGTTCGTGCGAAACATTCGAGACAAAATCCGATTTCAGGCGAGCCAGAGCAATCTCCTTACTGACATTGCGGTAGGTCAAGCCCAAGCCAAAGACCAGTAAGACGGAAAGACCTCCGAGAACTAAAAATGCGGTACGGACGAACTTGTCGCTAATCGCCTTCAGAGTGGTTCCCCGCATCTTTATGGCTAGAGCCAGGCCGGGGAAGACGCTCTCCATGCTGCGCTCAACTTCGGGCTCACCGCCATCCCAACCCACGGAAGCCGCCAAGGGTGTGGGCTCCATTTTGGGGTGGATCATGATAACGGCATGACTCTTCTCACCTTCCGCATCGGAGATGTTGTGGGCCATCACCGTCTCGATCATTTCAGGGAAGAAGCGATCACGCAGGTATTCAGCGTCGAAGACGATCCCATTGATGACCGGAGTATTGGAGGACGCATCCTTTTTCAGGAACAGGGCGGTTACCTGATACAGGTGCTTGTCTCCTCGCTTGGGCCAGTTGTATTCAAAGCTGTAAGTTGATCCAGCTTTTTTGGATTTCTTCACCAGCGATTCAGCTGTTTCGTCAAATCCAACCTTCAACCAGTTGTCCCACATGTGCGAGAGGTCGTTTGCTTCAGTTCGGAAGTCTTGTTCCTGAAGGCGCTTGGGTTGCGAGCGGAAGGTCATGCCTTGCTCTTTGTCGTAGACAAATACGTGCGCGACGTAGGGGTGAGAAGCGAGGATTTTGTCCAAACTGGGACTGCAGATTTGGCCGACGGGGGGAAACTGCTCACGAACATCGTCGAGCAACTCATAAGCTTCCTGATTGATCTGCTTTTCCGAGATTGCCAGAACCTGGCTGAAGTCTCGTTGAATCACCGCCTCCATTTGGCGGTCGCGCTGAAAGCCCTTGAGGTGGTGGACGCTGAGAGCAACAAGAATTGCTACTGGCAAAATAACTGCCAGTTCCAGGGTAAGCATCAGGCGGGCTCGTTCACTCCAGCGTGGCTTGAATTTCTTTGGCACCTTTATCCCCTTCCCTGGAATGTACAAAACATACTTTACGCAGAGAAGCTGGGTGTCAAATACGGGTAAAAAGAAGTAAAAAATTGTGAAATCGAGGCTGAGTGCCCCTATGTAGTTAGCAAGTGATCCGGGTTGCGCGACTCGAAAACAGCGCCTACGCTACTGAGCCCCGTTCTACTGCTGGGGCGGCGGAGCGGAGCCCTGCGGAGTTCGAGCAGCCGGGGGCTGTTGGGACTCGGGTAGGGGCTCCAGCACTTGCGGTTGCTCCTGGGTTGGAGGCGCTTGCTGTCCTTGAGGCGCTATTTGCGGTGTTTTTGCAGCCGGAGGTTGTTGGGATTCCGGCAACGGTTCCATCAAACCTGGCTGCCCTTGCGGCTGTTGACTCGCCGGTTGCGATGGGTTTTGGACTGCGGCTGGTTGCTGCGAATCGGGCAATGGCTGGAGCAGTCCGTCCGGCCCAATCTGCTCGGTTCTGCTCCGGTCGGGCAGTTGGGGGGCTGGCAAAGAAGGCGGAGTCACGTTTTGCAGCGGCGGCTCCTGTCTTTCGGGCTCGATGACCGGGGTATTGTCACGGCGTTTCAGCTGAATAGGCCCGCCTTCGCGCTGCCGCTGCTGACGGATTGTCTCGATCATTGAATCGACGTCGGTCTGGTTGTCCTGAGCCACGGCGCCCATCTTGCGGCCTTCGGCATCGCGACGGCTGGCGTAGGTCACGGGACGATTTGCCTCCGCAGCGGCACGGGCTTCCTGGTAATAGGTTTCGGCCGTCTCGCGGTCGCCATCCATCTCGGCGACGTATCCCATATTGTTCAAGCTGAATGCGTTCCTGGGATCGAGCTTATAGGCCTGCTCGAAAAAATCGTGTGCAGCTTTGGGATCATTGTGGTTAAGCGCCGCCACCCCGCGCAGATTCAACCGTGCCACCTGGGCCGGCACGTCCTCGCCTTTTGCTATGGCCTTGTTCACTGCGCGGGCATTTTGTTCAGCGACGTCACTGATTCCTTTCCCGCGCCACTGCGGGTTGGGCGCAACCAGCACCTTCTCATTGGAGTGAATGCTTGCCGCGGAACTGTAATACT
>JBLNFC010000244.1:0-6838 GCA_050263355.1 Acidobacteriota bacterium | reverse complement strand
CTTAATTTTCTCGAGTGTCGAGCCCTCCCCCTTCATTCCATTCCAATCCCTTCTCACATGGCACTAAGGGATTGCGCCCGCCCGCGCGGCTCCGGTATCAAATCCATTATTGCGACTGCAGCCCCAGGCTTTATTCTTGACGCGGATGACGGTCGCTTCGTTCTTTCGCACTCGCCTTTTTCTGTTTCTCGGTATCCTGGTTTTCTGCTGGCCATCTGCCCTCCAGGCCCAGACACTTCCTTCTGCCCATGGCCGCGACTCCAAGTCCCGCGTCACCGTCGCGAAAATCTCCTATCATGATTGGCCGCACTCTTACCTGCTCACCAATGGAACTGTTGAGGTCATAGTCGTTCCCGAAGTCGGTCGCGTGATGCAATTCCATTTCGTTGGTGAAGATGCGATCTTCTGGGAAAACCCCAAGCTCCTCGGCAAGTCTCCTGATCCCACAGCCAAGGACTGGCAGAACTTTGGTGGCGACAAGACTTGGCCCGCCCCCCAGGCCGACTGGCCAAAGATGATCGGCCGCGAATGGCCTCCGCCCGCGACCTTCGATTCCATGCCGGTAAAAGCGGAAACTCACGACGGCGTCATCGAATTGATCAACCCCATCGAGCCGGCTTATGGCATCCGCGCCCGCCGCACCATCTCCCTCGATCCCCATCACCCGGTGCTCACCATCACCACCGTTTACGAGAAGCAACAAGGCGATCCCGTCAAAGTGGGCATCGGAGTCATCACCCAATTCCGTGAACCGGAGCGCGCCTTCATGCTCCTGCCGCCCAAGTCACACTTTCCCAAGGGCTACGCTCAGTTGCAGTGGACCACCCCTGCTGAGCTGAAAGTTGCCGGCCGGGTACTCTCGCTGAAAGGCGGCATCCAGAGCCAGAGCGGCTCCGACGCGAACACCCTCGTCTGGATGGACAGTAAGTACGTCGTCCGCATCGATTCACCCCGGGTGAGCAAAGGGGAATATGCCGACGAAGGCGCGAACGCCATTATCTATACTTCGCCCTCGGCCGACGGCTATATCGAACTCGAACCCTTCGGCCCACTCAGGACAATGAAGATAGGTGACAGGATCGAGCGCACCGTCAAGTACACGCTCTCACGCAGGACGGAACAGGACTCCGAAACCGAAATCAGCAAGATCGCCAAGCCTCGCTAGCCGCATTGTAATCCTGAGCGAAGCAAAGGACCCCTGCAATCCATCACCGGACTACGTAGGCCCGGACGCCCTCGTCCGGGCGGCCGAGCGGAGCTCGGCAAACATGTTTCGTAGCCGGACAGCCGATAACCGATCGCCGAGAGCCCCACAATGTTTGTCATTCCGACGAGCGCAGCGAGAGAGGAATCTGCTCTTACTTGGATGTTGAGCTTGGGCTAACACCGGACTACGTAGGCCCGGACGCCCTCGTCCGGGCGGCCGAGCGGAGCTCGGCAACATGTTTCGGTAGCCGAAAGCCGAAAGCCCCCGACGTCTGCCACTCCGCGAAGCCGAGACCAATCAGCTCTTCACGCCACCTTCCGCAACTCCTCCATCAACTCCAGCCACCGCTCAACCTTCTGCCCGCCCGGCCCAAACGCCGGATCAAAGAACACCTCCTGCGCGCCAATGCGCTCACAGGCCGCCACGTCTTCCTTGATCTGCTCCATCGTCCCCGTGAAAATCATGCGGTCTTTGCCCAGAGGCTTCTCGCTGAGCTCCAGGTTCGCCCGTACGATCATCTTCAACGTCGAAGGATCGCGCCCCGCTTCCTTCGCCATCTTCTGGATCGCGCCAAACATTTGCGCCATGCCGTCGACCGGAATCGCCACTGGATTCCACCCATCGGCTTTGGTCGCCAGTCGTTTCAGAGCCGGCGGCGCAAACGCTGCGAGATAAATAGGCGGATGCGGCTTCTGCACCGGTTTCGGACTGATGTAAGACTTCGGCACCTGGTAAAACTTCCCGCGATATTCCACCGGATTCGTAGTCCAGATCGCCTTCAAAACATCGAGAAACTCATCCGCTCGCGCCCCACGCTCTTTCATGTCGGCGCTGGCCGCATCCATCTCATCCTTTGACCAGCCCAGCCCCAGCCCCACGCGCAGTCGCCCATTCGAAAGAAAATCCAGTGTGCTTAGCCGGCGCGCCAGCATCACGGGATTGTAATAAGGTATGTCGAGCACGCTGACGCCGAGCCCAATCTTCGTCGTCTTCGCCGCCGCAAACGTTAAAGCCTCAAGCGGATCCAGCACGTGCTTGTAAGGTTCGGGCAGCATGCCATCCGGAGTCGCCGGATAAGGCGTCTGCGGCTTCACCGGATACAACAGCCGTTCCACAGTCCACAAGCTTTCGTAGCCAAGCGCCTCGGCTCGTTGCGCCACCTTGGTCACTGCCTCAGCCGTGGATACCGGTCCAATGTTAGGAAGAGCAAATCCAAGTTTCATGGACTAGAAGTCCCCTTTGCGGTAATTTCGATTCTGCACCTGTGAGAAAGATTCTGTGGATAAAGATGCGGTGGATAACGTGACGAGTGCGTTCTCAGCTCATTGTCCCTCACGATTGCCTTGTTCTTCTCTCTCCCGCATCATCCGGCGGAAGCGCGCATTGGCAATCCTGCGTGCCCGCAACAATCGTCTTAAAAAGAACCAGTAGAAGAACCAAACCAGTGTTCCGATCGCAACCAGGAGTAACGCAACGCTCGCAAGCGCGAGCACATTGTGAATGACCTCGAACAGCGTCGTCGGTGCATAAATTATCAAACCGAAGCTCTCCCGGCCTGAATCACGAGCGCTGACGGATCCACCATGGTCTCAGGCAACGCTACCCTGAGCGAAGCGAAGGACCCATGCAATCCATTGGCTAGCCCGCGTAGGCCCGGACGCCCTCGTCCGGGCGGCCGAGCGAAGCTCGGCAACCCATGTTTCGATAACCCGAGAGCCGAAACCCGAGAGCCGAGAGCCGCAAGCCGATAACCGAGCGCTGAGCGCTTCTCCCCACGATTTGTCATTCCCCCGATTTGTCATTCCGAGGAGCGCAGCGACGAGGAATCTGCTCCTGCTGCACACTCCCGCAGCGCAACTCGGCTCCCTCCTTACAATATCGCTGCAACCTCCCACGTGGCACCGGGTCCCGTCGGCCCCTGTCTCACCAATCTAGGATCTTCGGGCTGCCATTTTTCGCGGCCATCGTGATCCTCGAACGCATCCACTTCATCTTTGCTCAGCACCTTTATCCTTACAATACTGGATTACAATGGCCTTATAACCTCATTTACTCTGCTGCGATAGGGATAAAGATCGCTTGACTCTCTCGACGTCACTGTGGCCGCGCCTCTCGCTAGTCAGCGTGATCGACATTTTGTTGGTCGCGGTCATCATTTATGAAACCCTGGCCCTCATTCGAGGTACCCGGGCTGCCCTCATGCTCATCGGCGTCGCGGCGGTCGCACTTGCTTTTTATTTTGCCCGCGTCGGCGAGCTAGTAACCCTGAATTGGCTCACCAGCAAGCTTCTCCCCTATGCCGTTTTCGCTCTAATCGTCGTTTTCGCCGTTGAGATTCGCCAGGCTCTCGCACGCCTCGGTCGTAAACTCAGCTTCCGCGCTTCCATGGCCTCCGAATCCGATGCATACGACGACATTGTCCTCGCCGCTAACCTCTTTTCTCAGAACCAGACCGGCGCTCTCATCGTCATCGAACGCGAAGTTGGTTTGCGAACTTACATCGAGAGTGGGGTGCCGTTGGGCGCGGTCCTCTCTTACGATCTGCTCGCGACTATCTTCCGCCCCAGCGCTCCCTTGCACGATGGAGCCGTCATCATTCGCAAGGATCGCATCGCCGCCGCAGCATGCTTCCTGCCCCTCTCGATGAATCCCGTACTCTCAACCCAGATGGGCACTCGTCATCGTGCCGGTATTGGTGTCACGGAAGAAACGGACGCGGTGGCCGTCATCGTGTCAGAAGAAACCGGCGCAATCAGCATCGCTGTCGGCGGCACCATCGAGCGAGATATCACCGTTGAGCAGTTGCGCACGCGGCTCAGCGCGTTGCTGAATCGCTATGTGCCTCCTGCCACTCTGCCCACTACGATCACCAGCTCCACCGAGGGTCCGCTCGACGACTTGCCTGCGACCGCTTCAGTCCCGCCCCGAAGTTCGGATCAGAGCTTGCGGTCGGAGGTCGACCGCTGATCATGGCTGGCCTCTTCCATCGTTACGTGCTCAAAAACCTCGGCATGAAACTATTCTCTTTATTCTTTGCCGTTGCCTTGTGGCTCGCTGTCGCCCGTGATCCCGTGGCTGAAGTCGCGATCACCGTCCCCATTGAGTTCCACCACATTCCCGACAACCTCGAGATCAATTCCGAAAACATTCCTTCCGCGCAAATTAGGGTTCGTGGCCCGGCTCGCCTCGTCCACGGTCTCCGTCCTGACGAGGTGCACGTAGAGGTCGATCTTGCGGGCGCCAAGCCGGGCGAGCGCACTTTCGATCTCACCGCTCAGCAAGTCCATGAACCGCGTGATCTCGAAGTGGTTCAGGTTGTGCCCAGTCAATTTCACCTCAGTCTGGATACCACCATGACGCGCACAGTTGAAGTGCGTCCTCGCGTGACAGGAAACTTCGCCGCCGGCTTGCGAATCGGTCGCGTCGAAGTGTCTCCTTCTGCGGTCACCATCTCTGGGCCGCGCAGCCGAGTCGAGAAAATGGAATCCGCCATCACCGATCCCATCGATGCCTCGGGCGTCATGAGCAACCAGTCCTTTACCTCCAACGTTTACGTTTCCGATCCCCTGATCCAGGTTGTGCACCCCGTTCCCGTCCACGTAACCGTTATCATGGAGAAAGCCTCGGCCCCCGCTGGAGCGAACTGAACACCCCAGAATGAGTAATCAGCGTCAGCTTTTTGGCACGGATGGAATCCGCGGTATGGCAGGTGAGTTCCCTCTCACCACTGACTCTACCTATGCTATCGGCTGCGCCCTGGGCCACGATCTCAAGCGCAACAATCCGCGCGGACGCGTTGTCATCGGCCAAGACACTCGCCAATCCAGCCACTGGATCGCGGATCGCGTCACCCTCGGCCTTGCGTCCCACGGCGTCAAAGTCCAGAGTGCCGGAGTCATCACCACTCCCGGCGTTGCTTATCTGGCCCGCTCGCGCCGGTTCGATGCCGGCATCGTGATCTCCGCCTCACACAATCCCTGGACGGATAACGGAATCAAAATTTTCTCCGGTGACGGCTACAAACTGCCCGACGCACGCGAACTCGCCATCGAGCAGGAAATCTTTGCCTTGCTCCAGCAAACGCTCACGCCTCCGAGCGCTACTGCGTCATCCAGCCTTCCCGGCGATCCCGAGCTGCGCAGGGCCTACATCGATTGGCTCGCTCACAACGTGTCCACCGATCTGAAACACCTCAAGGTTCTGGTTGACTGCGCGAACGGTGCTGCCACCGCCGAAGCGCCCGAACTTTTTCATGCCTGCGGCATTCAGGCCACGTTCCTGCATGCGCAGCCTAATGGAAAAAACATCAACGAAAACTGCGGCGCGCTCCATCCCGAGAATGTGGCCAGGACCATGGTGGAAATGGAGGGCCAGTTCGACATCGGAATCACCTTCGACGGCGATGCAGACCGCGCTCTCTTCAGCGACGCGCACGGCAAGGTCGTGAACGGTGACGCCGTCCTACTCCTCATTGCCGCTGACATGCAATCCCGGGGCATGCTACGCGGGGACATGGTGGTCGCAACCACCATGTCCAACATGGGCCTCGAGGTCGCCCTGAAGCGTTCCAATATCCGCATGCTGCGCGCCAACGTCGGCGATAAATATGTGCTGGAAGAAATGCAGAAGACAGGCGCCACTCTCGGCGGCGAGCAGTCCGGACACATCATTTTCCGCGACGGCGAGGCCACGACTGGCGACGGCCTGCTCACTGCTCTCCGCGTAATGGAAGTCATGGCCCGTAGCGGCAAATCGTTGGCCGACCTGGTATCCGGCTTAAAGGTCTTCCCCCAGACCATCAAGAACATTCGTGTGCGGGAAAAGGTTCCCTTCCAACAAGTACCCCAAGTGCAAAATGCGATCGATGCGGCCGAGCGCGAGTTAAACGGGAATGGCCGCGTTGTCGTTCGCTATTCCGGAACCGAAGCCTTAGCGCGGGTCATGGTCGAAGCCGAATCCGAAGAAAAAATGCGTAGCCTGGCGACCAATATCGCCACAGCCATTCAGAGCACTTTAGGAGCGTAGTGCTTCGTGCGGCGCGGGCGTTGCGGCGCTGTTGAAAATCACCCATCAGCAATCAAAAGCCTGCATCGCCCCAACCCACGTAGGGGCAGACGCCTCTTCTGCCCAGCCGAGCAAAGCTCGGCTGCGTCTTCTTCACGTCAGCCTTGATCTAGTACGACCCTTCCAAATCAGCAATCAAAGCCTGCATTGCCCCAACCCACGTAGGGGCAGACGCCCTCGTCTGCCCAGCCGAGAGAAGCTCGGCTAGCTCTTCTTGACGACGGCCTTAATCTCTCCCCGTGCCACCCTTGCTCTGATTTCCTCGCCGGCCTGCACCTGTTCCGAATTCTTCACCAGGTTTCCCGACGAATCAAATACCAGCGCATACCCGCGCTCCAGAATCGCTACCGGCGACAGCGCACCCAACTCCCCAGCCAATTGCTCGAGCCGCCCTCGCCGACGCATCAGCAATGTGCGAAACGACGCGCCCAGCGCTGCCGTCCGGCTCTCCAGTTGCTCTCGCATCGCGGCCAGTCTCCGCCGGACATCGTAATGACGAATGGCGCCGGCCGCCGTTTCCCATCGCCTGCGCTGCTGCTCGATGACTCTTCGCTCCGCCGTCTCCAT
>JBLNFC010000243.1:0-2870 GCA_050263355.1 Acidobacteriota bacterium | reverse complement strand
CGGACGCCTTTGATAGCTTCCGCCTTGGTCAGCTCCTGCGCTCCAAAGTACAATTCACGAAGATCGGCTCCCGCGGAAAAGCCTGCTTTTATGCTGCTGTAAATGATCAGGGCGTGCGCCTCAGGTTCCAGTTCCTCAAGCGACTGAGTGAATCTCTCGAGCTCGTTCAGCATGAGCGTTCCAATTTCATTGGCAGGCTCACGATGCAGAACCAGTTCGACAATTCCGTCCTTCAACTCCCAGGAGAGGGCTTCGCCCTCGAATTGGGTCATGATGCCTGCCTGGCGGCGTAGAGCTCGTCTATTTCGTTTTTCAGCTCCGCCGCAATCAGATCGCGCCGCAACTTACCATTTGCGGTCAAGAGCCCATTGTCGATGGTGAAGGGCTCCTTGCGAACGTGAAACGCGCGTACCTGCTTATAGTGGGGCAACTGGGGGTTAACTCGATCGATCGCCTCCTGAACCACAGTGTGATTGAGATCGCCGGTTACGATTGCCGACAGGTATCCTTTGCCATTTCCTACCAGCACGACCTGCTGTGCACCGGGAATCTCCTCAAGGAGTTCGTCCTCGATGGGTTCGGGCGCGATGTTGTGCCCGGATGCGAGAATGATGAGATTCTTGATGCGCCCGATGATGCGCCAGTTCCCCCCACCGTCCTTGTCGCCCTGGTCCCCGGTGTGGAACCAGCCATTACGCAATACTTTTGCGCTCTCTTCGGGTCGATTCCAGTAGCCGGGAAAGATGTTAGGGCCGCGAACGATGATTTCGTCGTTGTCGCCCAACTTCATTTCAATGCCGCTAATTGCTGGACCGACTCTGCCCGGTATTACATGATGGGGATCGTCCATGGTGCAGATTGCAGTTGTCTCTGTAAGTCCGTAAACCTGCAGCACGGGAAGACCCAGCATTAAGAAGAAGAGTTGGGTTTCCACGTTCAAGGGGGCGGATCCGCAAATCAGCGCTTTCAAATTTGCGCCGAGCATTTTGTTGCGGATGGTGGGAAAGACGATCTTGTTCGCGGTTTTGAGCCAGAGTGAATCCAGGAATTTCGGGCCTCCATCATGCTGGCGGGCCCATGCGCCTTTAGCGCGACTGTAGATGGCTTCGGCGGCGCCACCGGCCTTCCACAGTTGCTCGTCGACAGCTTTGCGCATGCGCTCCAGCAACGCGGGAACGTTCAGGAAGTAGTCTGGCTCAGCGTTGCGCATATCCGCTGCGATCCTCGAGAGGTCCGTATTCAATTTGAGCTGGCTGCCGCGCAGGAGGCAAGTGAGCAGCATGATCCAGGACCCGGCAAAGCAGAAGGGGAGATAGTGGAAGATGCGGTCAGGCGCGGGTTGCGGGCCCATCAATTCGTCCAGCCGTCCCGATGTGCAACCCAGCATATGTGCGATGTTGCCGGCAGTAAGTATGACGCCCTTGGCCTCGCCTGAAGTTCCTGACGTATAGATGATGGTGACAGGATCGCTGTCCGCGAGGGTGACTCTTCCCGCAGCGGTTGATTTGTTCGCGAACACCCGCTCAAACAAAACGTGATTCGGACCATCCGGCCAGGTTCGCCGGATGCCATCACTGAGATCCGTATCTCCGCAACAAATGAGCGCAGGCATGCAGTCTTTCATCATGGCTACCAATTCAGCCGGCGCCTGCCGTGCGTAAAGCGGGACGACGATCAATCCTTCGGCCATCATCGCCAAGTTCGTTGCGACCCACTGCACGCTATTGTGGGCCAGCAACGCGCAACGGTCTCCCTGGTTGAGGCCACGGGTGGAAAGGAAGGCTCGAGCCTTGCCGACCATTTCGAGAAGCTCTCCCCCGGTCACGGGCGCATTGCGTGCCTCGCGGAGTTCTTCCAAGACGGGGCTTTCCTGTGCTTTCGCAAGTTGCGCCAGGATTTGCTCGAGGAAGCTCATCGCGGTTCAGGCTGTCCTTTGCTCGAGACCGACTTCTGCTTCCTCAGAGGCTGCGTCATAGCGTGCACAGAGATTGCGAAGATTGGGGCTTAGCGGCGGCAAGTAATCTTCCCAATTCAGTTCACCGCTGTGGGTAGGAAAGTCGGGGTAGCGCCTTTGTAATTCTTCCTCGAAGTACACACCCATGCGGGCCATGACTTTCAAGTTCTTGACGACGGTTCGTCCGATTCCGTCGGCAATTCTTTCCGTGTCCCGGGCCAGTCTGTCCATTGCCATCAGGAGCCTGGGCTCCAGATCCGGATCGTCTACATTCATCAGCAGATCTTGATGTCCGCGCTCATTCATGAGGTTTCGTATGCGTTCATCCATAGTGATCCCGGCGGATGCGACGAGTCCGGGCATCGAGGTCACGATACCGTGATAGCGCGAAGAGACCATCATGTTGCAGGAACGCAGTATGCTGACCAGTTGGTACATGTTGTAATCGTCCGAAGTCAGCACCGGGACGCCGCCCAGCCATTCCGAAATCTTGCGAGCGGGTCGCGCATCCAGCCGCTCCATTGCAGCCATTACGACAAAAACACTGCGTTGCTGGCGGAAGTTCCCTACCGCGTTGGCGATGGACTTGAGGTAGTACTGATAGGCGCGTTCTGCTTCCGGGCCTGAATTGTGGAAGTACACCGAGCGGTAATGCGAGTCCTTGTAGGCTCCGGTAACGCTGTGCGCGACCAGTTTTCCGAGTGACGCACGCACTGGCCACTCAAACGGATTGATAGGACAAACGACCAACACCGGGGTGCTGCCATCCCAGCCGATTTTGCGCAGGGCATTCTGGCCGTATGCGGGCGGTTCAGGCTCGAATGTCCACGCGGTATCGGTGCCTAATTCGGTGGGTACGCCGAGTTCGCGGAGAATGGAACGGGACTCTTCGTTGCGGGTGATGACGAGTGTCTCT
>JBLNFC010000242.1:0-6768 GCA_050263355.1 Acidobacteriota bacterium | reverse complement strand
GATCCGTCACTGAAGGATTGGTTGCGTATGCGCGTGCGCGCCCGGGCATGCAGGTTCTTGATCTGGCGTCGGGCACTGGAGAACCGGCCATCACCCTCGCTGGAATGGTGGGTTCGCAAGGACATATAACGGCCTTGGACCTCAGTTCAGAACTGCTGGAGATTGCCTCTGACCGCGCGCGCAAACGTGGCTTGAATAACATTACGTTTCAAGAGGCCGATGCGCATGCTCTTCCGTTTCCCGACAAAGCTTTTGATCTCGCAACGTGCAGATTTGCGGTCATGTTTTTCAAGGACGTAACCCATGCACTCCGGGAACTCGCCCGCGTGCTGAGACCCGGGGCGCGCGCGTGTTTCGCCGCATGGGGGCCCTTTGAGCAACCCTACTGGCAAGCAACCATGGGCGTCGTTGTGAAACATGTGGGCGGACCAGTCATTCCGCAAGGCGGTTCAGATCCGTTTCGCTTTGCTCGCGCGGGGAGCCTGTCAGATGTAATCCGGGACTCAGGTTTCGCTGACGTTGAAGAGGAGACCAGAGAATTCGACTGGAGTTGGCCAGGCGAAGCCGCGGAACTCTGGGATTACGCGCAGGCCGTCGCGGCTCCGCTACGAAGTCTGTTAGGACGCGTGAGCGCGGAACAATGGCCTGCGATCAACGCTGAGGCTTTGCAAACGCTGAAGAAATACAGTGATAACGAGGGAGTACATTTTAAGGCGCAGATTGTTCTCGCGTCGGGGAAGAAGTCGACATGAAAAATGCTAAGTGGCATTGCTGAGGCGAAATCCCTGTCCCGCCTGCACGGCTTCGAACGGCTTTTGTGGTCTAATCAATTTCAGTGAAACTTAAAGTCGGTTGGATTGGCAAGACAAAAGACCCCGCGATCCAAGCATTGACCGCCGAGTATTTGAAGCGCTTGCGTCACTACGCGGAATCTGAAGGCATGACATTCGTCAATGAGGACGCGATGCTTAAGTATCGGGATAAGGTGGGAGCTCGCCCCGCGCATTCCATCGTGCTGCTCGACTCACGCGGCAAGCAACTCTCCTCAGAAGAGTTCGCGGGCTATATAGACAATCATCAGAATCGCAGTCCGCAACCGCTGTTATTCGGGGTTGGTGGCGCAGATGGGTTCAGCGAGCAGGCCAGAAAATCTGCACAGTTCGTACTTTCGTTGGGGAAAATGACGTTGGCGCACGAGCTGGCGCGGGTCGTTTTGCTGGAGCAGCTATATCGCGCGCTAAGCATTCTGAAAGAGCATCCGTATCATCGCGGGCATTGAGTCTGAACGTGCGGCTGCGCGGCTTATGCTCACATCACAGGATGGCCTGTTGGCCAGTGAAATCATGCACCTTCGTGATATATCACAGGCGTGAGATCAGTCTTAGTATCCCTTTCACCAGCACAGCGGATAGCTGGATTCCCCCACAGTGAGACCCGCAATGAAGGATCCTGCCGAAGTTCTCCGGATGAAAGAAAAGCAAATCGATAAGCTCAAGAAGGAGATCGAAGCGCTACGTACCGTTGCCGGGATCTTACAAGACGAGCGGGAACCATCTCCCAAAAAGTTGGGAAAAGTAGTGCAGCTGCCGTAGCCCACGAGCGCCGATTCAGGGGCTGGAACTAGCGCCATTTCTTCAGGCGTGGCCACAGAGTGGCTAGCGAACCGAACTTTGCGCCTCTGCAGATGTACACAGGTATATCGCGCTCCAAAGCGTAGGGATTATCCGAAGACCCTACATACTCCACCCGCTCAAATAAACGCTCGAGCCTTTCCTTGCGATCATCGAGGACGATCAGACAATTCCCCGAATAGCCGCGGGGTCCCCACAGAAACCAGGTTTGATGACCGCTGAGCGCGGGCGGGAGCCCATATCGGGGACCGAAGAAATCGATGGCGCCCGCCTGCCCGTAATCCTGCGCCATAATCCCGCAGTCGGGTCGTTCAGCGGGATCGAGTTGTGACCACGCCTGCGCGACGTTGGCGACCATCTCTTGCCAGCCAAATTGGTCGGCATAATACTGCGGCAACACTGCTGCCATGTGACTGTGTTCACTGCGAGGCACTTTGAACGGCAATGAGTCCATATATCGGATGAACTGTTCCACCGGCAACATGGGCACGACTAAGGGCAGGAGCCAGACGCCCCCTGCGAGAAGAATGAGAACTGATAGCGGTTGCAACCATCTCTGCCGCGATTTCTCAATTGCATATTCAATGAATACTGAGCCCGCTCCCAACAACATTGGATAGATAGGAGCCAGGTAGTAGTTTTTGCCCTTCAGGATTATGAACACCGTTAAGGAGACCAGGTACGCCCATCCCAGAAACCGATAGCGCTTCAGTCGTGGCCAGAAGAGGAACGCGAGCACTCCAACGATCCACATCGGCGCCGTAAGGGGATGAATCAACAGAATCTGCTGTGAGAAATACTGCAACGGTGAGAGCTGAACGTCCCGCCCGTCGGCCTTTATGTTGTGCATGAGCTGCACAAATGGCCAGTCATGCTGGTAATTCCAGATTAGGTTGGGGAGGAAGATCAGGAAAGCGGCGAGTCCCCCCAACCAGATCCAGGGACTACGGAAGGACCGCCGTTCCTGCGTGAGCAGAAGTCCGACCACGATGCCGAGGCCCAGCACAGCAATGGAATATTTTTGTTCCAACCCCAGCCCCGCGACAACTCCAAACCACAGCCAATAACGGGGTTCATCTTGCTTAATGGCCAAAATGGCGAAATACACAGATCCCATCCACAAAAGCGGCTCCAGGGAATCCGTGGTCAGGAGGCTTCCGTCAGATAAATAAATCGGAGCAATGAGCACACAGATTGCCGTGAGAATCAACGCAAAGCGCCGTCCACCCAACTCGCGGGCGATCATGGCACCGAGGACCACGGTGGCAGAAGCGGAAAGCGCCGGTAGAAACCGTATGCTCCTGAGGGACTGTCCCACTACATCGCGGCTGATTCTCACCAGGAACGGCAGCAGAGGTGGCTGATCGACATAGCCCCAAGCCAAATGTTGAGCGCACGCTAGATAATCAAATTCGTCGCGAAAGTAACCGTATCGATTGTTGTAGATGTAATGAAGCAGAAGCTTCGCCAACGCGATGCAAAGCACGATCCACATGCCGTCGCCCAAAAAAGAGCGTCTGTGCTGGGTGGCTGAAGTAACCGGCGTGATCGCGGCCTGTGTCATAAGGTGTCAAGCAGGATATACGAAAGACGCCTGGCAATGGATCCAGAGCCGTGAACATGCTCGGGTCTAAACCAGATACAATCGAGCACAAGGCCTTGCATTTATAAGAGCCGAATGCTCTCGGAATTTCGAACCAGAAACTCCAAATTGGAACCATGACCGACGTTCGTCGCGGGTTAATCATCGTTAATACCGGCCCGGGTAAGGGGAAGACCACAGCCGCCATGGGAACAGCTTTGCGCGCTGTTGGACAGGGAATGCGTGTGCTGATGCTGCAATTCTTAAAGGGCTCATGGCATTATGGCGAACTCGACGCCGTGAAAGCGTTTGGGGACAACTTCATCATGAAGCAGATGGGACGCGGTTTCGTGAAAGTCGGCACCGAGAAACCTGATCCAGAAGACGTGCGCATGGTGGAAGAGGCCTGGGGTGAGGCGGTTAAGGCGATGCAGTCGGGCGAGTGGGATTTGCTTGTGTTAGATGAGATCAACTACGCGATTAGCTACGGGATGCTCGACCCTGCTAAGGTCGTCGAAGCCCTGCAGAGCAAACCGGAGCAGGTGCATGTTATATTGACGGGCCGGAATGCGCATCCGACAATCGTTGAAATCGCCGACACAGTAACAGAAATGCGCCAAGTGAAGCACGCCTACGAAAAAGGCGTGATGGCGCAGAGGGGAATCGAATACTGAGATTGTAGGATTTCAATCACCAATTGAGCTTCGCGGCGGCCGGGCCTCAATGGCGAACGATATAGACTGTGAACGTCGGGTCTTACTCCTTCCGGCAAATGTAAGTTTGTTGATCTATGAGAGAACACCCGCGCTGGGTTTTCAATCATAAATCGACAATCGAGATCATCAATTTCAATGGCCTGGTTCAAGCGTCAATCCGGAGAGCTCGATACCTCGGGGGAGAAGAAAGTCCGCACCGAGGGTCTCTGGGTTAAGTGTGAAGATTGTCGTCAAATTATTTGGAAGAAAGATCTTGAAGAGAATCTTAACGTTTGTCCCAAATGCGACAAGCATTTCCGCATTGACGCGCGGACCCGTTTGGCACAGCTTCTCGACGACAACAACTACGAAATAGACGACGCTAACATCGCATCGACAGACCCTCTACAGTTCACCGACTTAAAGCCCTATTCTGCTCGCCTGAAACAAGCTCAATCAGACACGGGTTTAGCTGATGCCGTGATCAATGCACGCGGGAAGTTGAACGGCCGGTCCGTTATTGTGAGTGCGATGGAATATGCGTTCATTGGGGGAAGTATGGGGGCGGTCGTCGGCGAAGCCATAACGCGGGCGATCGAACGGTCCGCCGACAGCCGTGCGCCGCTCGTTGTTGTCTCCGCTTCAGGTGGCGCTCGCATGATGGAGGGCGTAATCAGTCTGATGCAGCTGGCTAAGATCTCGGCCGCGCTCGCCCGACTGGATGAAGCACGTGTTCCCTACGTTTCAGTGCTCACCGACCCGACTACCGGCGGTGTTACGGCATCGTTTGCCATGTTAGGGGATCTTAATATTGCCGAGCCTGGCGCCCTCATCGGCTTTGCCGGCCCCCGAGTTATCGAACAAACCATCCGGCAGAGGCTTCCCCAGGGCTTCCAGCGCAGCGAGTTTCTACTTGAGCATGGCATGCTTGATGCCGTCGTGCACCGCAAAGAATTGAAGTCTTACATTTCGCGAGCTCTTGACTTCATGGGTGCGAAGACCCTGGCGACCGCCTAGGCTTAGTCGTGGCGGCGTGTGCTCGCACGCAGACACATCCCGGTTACGCTATCTCCGTTCCATTCAGCTTCGTCCGCATGCCTTCTGATGTCAGCCGCTGCATAAGGTTCTACTGGAACTGATACCCTTATTCGGGTGGTGTTTGCCGAATATTCAGGACCTACGAATAGCTACTGAAGCCATGTCTTACGAGAGCGCCATTGCGCGCATGTTTGCCCTTGGGCACGAATTGGCGCACACCCCTTCGCACAAGTTCGATTTGGCTCACATGCGTGTCCTGCTGGCCGCCATGGAAAATCCTGAGCGGCAGTTCAAGAGCGTTTTGGTTGCGGGGACGAACGGAAAGGGCTCCACTGCAGCGACTCTCGCATCCATTCTTGGCGCCTCCGGTCTGAGGACCGGCCTCTACACTTCGCCGCATCTGATCCGAATCAACGAGCGCATCCGGATTGATGGCGAATCCATCAGCGATGATAGTTTTGCCTTGATTCACGACGTGGTCGACCGCACGGCCGAGCGCCTGGTGGAAGAAAAGGAACTGCCTTGGCATCCGAGCTTCTTCGAGATGCTGACGGCAATGGCTTTCGAACACTTCTCACGTGAGAAAGTCGACATTGCGGTGCTCGAAGTTGGCATGGGCGGCCGTCTGGACGCGACGAATGTCGTCGAGCCATTGGTGAGCGTGATTACCGACATTTCACTGGATCATCAGAAATTTCTTGGCAACACGGTCGCTGAAATTGCACGAGAGAAGGTCGGCATCATCCGCCGGGGAGGAGCCGTTGTCACCTTGCCGCAATTGCCGGAAGCAAATGACGTGATCGGCAATGCCATCCTCGATCGACAAGCCCGCGGGATCAGCGCCGTACCCTATGTCCCGCCGGTTTCGCCTGGCAGTACTCCATACTTTCAGGGTTGTGATGCTGAGAAGCGGCGGGATGAGAAATCTGGTAGTCCTAGTTCACGTGCCACTCCTATTTCCAGCTACCCATTGCTGATTATGGGCAAGCAGATCCAGGTCGAGACTCCTCTTGTAGGACGCCACCAGCTGCGCAACATTGCCTTGGCCGCCGCGGCAGCTGAGGAATTGCACAATCAAGGCTTCCCCGTGACTCCGCAGACAATCGAGCGCGGTATTCGCGAGACCCGTTGGCCAGGCCGCTTCCATGTTATCGGTCACAGCGCCAGTTGGCCTGAAATCGTTATGGACGTGGCGCACAACCCCGGCGGAGCTTGGGCGTTGCGTTCGACATTGTCGGCGTGTTACGAGGGTCGACGCTTGACGTTTGTATTCGGCACCATGCGCGACAAGGCGATCGGCGAAATTGCGGAGATACTGTTTCCGCTGGCGGAACGCGTGATCGTCACCAAAGCGGACAATCCGAGGTCGGCATCGCCAGAGGAGATACGGGCGGCCGCTGCCCGCACCTCAGTTGAGATCATCGATGCAGAAAACGTCCCAGCAGCTTTGGCACAGGGCAAGGTACTAATGGAAGATGATGGAGCAATGGTAGTGACAGGTTCCATCTACATTGTTGGCGAGGCGATGCGCGAATTGGGATTGAGCATCTAACTAAAGTGGCCTTGGATACTCCACAACTCGGTGATCGCTCGATCGATCAGGAAACCGTTGCCGACCTGCACAGGTCTTCGCCTGGTTCTGCAGTAGCGGTGCCACAGCAGATTGGGAAGCGGCACGGGTGGCTGAGTCGCGCACGCTCTTACTTCGTTTTTGATCCTTTGATCTGGCTGTACACCGTTGTCTTGGGGTTACTTTCGCTGCCAACTTCGGTTTTCAGCAACAGTGGACGCATCCAACACGATTTCGCGCGCGTCTGGTCGT
>JBLNFC010000241.1:0-6129 GCA_050263355.1 Acidobacteriota bacterium | reverse complement strand
TCAGTTAGAACCTGAACTGGAACCAGCAATGTTGTTTGGATGTCGTTCGAACCTGGATGACTGAGAAGCAAGACTGATAACTGCGCGCCGACGAATTAGCCGAAGTAGCAAAACCCAATCTATTCAGTTGTGAGGCATTGCCCTCACGCTCTTTGAAAGTTTGTCGTTGTCGTCGAGAGGTTGTCGTCCCGATCCTGAGCGAAGTCGAAGGAGAGGGTTTAGCTGACACTGAGGACCGACGACGAATGACTACAAGTTGTCGGTGATCTTACCGCGGGGGATCCACCCGTTCCCATCTCGAACACGGAAGTTAAGCCCCGCAGGGCCGATTGTACTGCACGCGCCAAGTGTGTGGGAGAGTAGGTCGTTGCCGGCATAAATAAAGGCCAGTCATGGAAACATGATTGGCCTTTTCCTTGTTCACAAGGCCTCTCTCCTTCCGCTCCCGTCTCCTCTACCCTATCTTTTGTCTACTCTGTCACCTTTTCCAATCTGTCATGCTTTTCTACTCTGTCATCCTGAGCGTCTACTCTGTCATCCTGAGCGAAGCGGGAAGTTCACAACGTGAACTTCGCGCGCAGTCGAAGGACCCCGGGAATGTGTGCGCCACCGTAATAACGGCAAGGCATTCTCCCCGCGCACCCCATCACCGTCCACCATTTGACTGGACTCCGTCCGGCGGCGTTTCGCATGCCACCAGAACTGCGCATTCAACTCGACAGCGAACTTCAGAACTAAGATCAGAAGTGGTTTGAGCGCAAAATGCACGTGGCAAGTTTTCGTCAGCTCACTCTCGCAACGCCTTCTCCCTCCGTTGTGAGACAATTTTTCTCCCGATGCCACCCGCCAACGAACCTTCCCGGTCTGGTTCGCGCGATATTCGCGGGATACAGTTGCACTCACCTCGAATCTCCCTCGCACTAGCGTTGTGTTGCATTGCCCTCGTCTTCGCGGTGTACAGCCGCTCCTTGAACTTTCAATTTGTTCTCGACGACCACCGCTTTACCGCTGATCCGAGGATTCAGGAGTCGGGCCACGTCTGGGACTATTTTGCGAATTACGTGTGGGCGCAATTCCCCGGAGGCCCACCGAGCTTTTACCGCCCCGTTTTTGCACTGTGGATGAGGATCAGTTTTTTGCTGAGCGCATTGTCTCCGTGGGGATGGCATTTGCTTAGCATTCTGAAGCACGTCGCCGTTGCTGCACTGCTGGGGACGCTGACATTGAGGCTGCTCCGCGATTCGACCGCTGCCCTGCTGGCGGCAGCACTGTTTGCCCTGCATCCAGCGCAGACCGAATCAGTCAGCTGGGTTACCGTTCCTGACCCTTTGATGTCGGCTGGAGTGCTCGCAGCCTTGCTTTGCTACCTCAGATACCTTGAGGGAGACGTTCGTACGGGGGAGCAGACGTCGCGAAGAAAATCGCGCAAGACACACGAGCGCAAGACACACGAGCGAGAGACACTCCGGCCTTCGGTCGCGTGGTTGGCTGCTTCTGTGGCTGCATACTTTGCGGCGCTTCTGGCTAAGGAGACAGCGATCATATTTCCGGCCGTGATCGTCGGGCTGGACCTGTGCCTCAAGCCAACCCTCGACTCGCCAAAGGCTCGTGGGCGGAGTGCCATTACTAGCACCAGTGTCTCAGGCGCATTTCGCCATGTTGTTCCTTTCCTGTGCGTCACTCTGTTGTACCTGGCGATGCGGTTCAACGCACTCGGCAGCCCATTGGGACCCGCCACGCAGCATTTATCCTGGCGTACGGTAATGCTCTCCTGGCCGGCAACGCTGTGGTTTTACGTGAAGGTGCTGTTCTGGCCGGTGCGGTCGTATTCCTTTGCCGACCCTACGCTGATCGAGGCGTTTTCTTTGCGCGCCGTGGCGTTGCCGCTCCTGGGGTTGGTTAGTGTGGCGACGATAGTGGCGGGAGCTTTGTTCTGGGCGTGGAGAAAGGCTCGACGGGAACTGGGCGAAGACGGGGCGCTCGGCGTGCGGAGTGCGTTGGTTGCGGGCACGCTCCTGATGGTGTTACCGCTTCTTCTCACGTTGAACTTGAATGCTTTGAATCCCGGCGATTTCCTGCACGGCCGCTATACGTATTTGCCTTTGGCAGGGTTGATGCTGCTCCTCGCAACTTTGTTCCACATGGCCGGGAAGATAAGGGCCTTCTTGTTGTGCGCGGGGGGAGCACTGGCGATCGCCTTTGCAGCGTTGACGTTCGTGCAGGAAAAACAGTGGAAGGACGACGCGACAATATTCACCGTCGCCCATGAACTTGCACCACACAACGGTCCGGTGGCGCGAAACCTGGCAGACACGCATGTCCAGGCAGCTTTGAAACTGGATCAGGAAGGGCGGTGCAGCGAAGCAGTGCCAGTCTTTCAGAAGGTCACTCAAGACTATCCGCAAGATTGGTATGCGTGGGCAGGTCTGGGGGACTGCTATGTTCAACTTAACGATCTGGTGAAGGCCGAGGAGTCGCTACACCGCGCTGCCAATATTTCCCGCGATTCCCGCGTTATTGAGCAGTGGCAAGGATTACGCGCCCATATGGGGCTCTCCACCGTTCCAGCAAATTGACTCAACTGTTTTATCAGGCGTCAGCGCTCAAAACCCCGCCCCGACAGGTCAATTTGTTCAATGGGGATTTTACGTCAAGTGAGTGTCTGAACCATCCAACTCGTTAGCCCTCATTGACTTGCCCTGATGTCGGTCATAACATGGCGTCGTGCGCCATGATCGGACAAACCATTTCGCATTACCGCGTCCTCGAGAAGTTAGGTGGTGGCGGGATGGGTGTGGTGTTCAAGGCTGAGGACACCAGACTTCACCGGTTCGTTGCGCTGAAATTCCTGCCGGAAGAGCTCGCCAAGGACCCGCAAGCTCTGGAGCGCTTCGAGCGCGAAGCGCAAGCTGCCTCTGCACTGGACCATCCGAATATCTGCACCATTTATGACTTCGGCCAGTACCAGGGCGCGCCGTTCATGGCCATGCAGTGTCTGGAAGGGCAGACCCTCAAGCACTTGATTGCAGGCAAGCCCGTTGACATTGAAACAGTTCTGGACCTGGCCATTCAGATCGCCGATGCACTGGACGCGGCGCACAGCAAGAGCATCATCCATCGGGACATCAAGCCGGCCAATATCTTCGTCACCACGCGCAAGCAGGCCAAAATTCTGGATTTTGGATTGGCAAAATCACTGCACTCGCGGCCAGTTGGGATCGGGGCGACCGCTGGTCCCACCATGGACGCGCCCGAGAAGCACCTCACCAGCCCCGGAGTTGCCGTTGGCACTGTCGCCTACATGTCTCCAGAGCAGGTCAGGGGGAAGGAACTGGATCCACGCACGGACCTCTTCTCTTTCGGTGCCGTGCTCTACGAGATGACCACTGGCACTCTTCCTTTCCGTGGCGAAACTTCAGGCTCGATCTTCGACGCAATTCTCAACCGTGCGCCCACCGCTGCCGTTCGCTTGAATCCCGAGATTCCGGGCAAACTGGAAGAGATCATCAACAAAGCCCTGGAGAAAGACCGTGAGCTGCGTTACCAGCATGCAGCCGATATACGTGCCGACCTGAAGCGCTTGAGGCGAGATACGGAGTCGGGGAAAGTGGTTGCTGGGAATGCTGCGCAGGTTCCGGCGCCACTAACTATCGTACGCGGGTCGCTCGCACGCGTGTTGGTCGCGAGCATTGGTACGATCGTACTTGCTGTTCTAGCAATTGCGTCCTTTTACCTCCGCAGTCCTCTTCCGCCGCCGAAAATAGTGGGCTCAACACAGCTCACGTCAGACGGAATTGCTAAGGGAAGCTTGGTCACCGACGGCAGCAGACTGTACTTCACTGAATTTTCCGGCGATCACTTCATCATGTCGCAAGTTTCAGTTACTGGCGGGGAGAATGCTGTAATCCCCAGCTCTCTTGCGAACCCGATAGTTCAGGACGTAGCTCCTGATTCTTCCCAGCTGCTCCTTACGGAGTCTAATTTCGCCCAACTGAACAGCCCTTTCTGGGTTCAGCCGCTCCCCGCGGGTTTACCCAGGCGCATGCCAGTAACGGGGCACGATGCAACTTGGGCGCCCAACGGCAAGCTGTTGTTTGCTGAAGGCTCGGATCTATTTCTCGCGGAACATGATGGGGGAACCGCCCACAAGCTGCTAACCACGGCTGGCATCCCCGCCGGAATCACCCTTTCTCCGGACGGCTCCCGCATTCGCTACACCGTGACTGATTTCAGCGCGTTAGGCGGACCAATCGGGCCTGGCTTTCTCGGGGCTAGCTCTCTGTGGGAAGCTCGGGCCAACGGATCGAATCCTCATCCTCTGCTGCCACCTGACTGGAATAATCCTCCGCAGGAATGTTGTGGCAGATGGACATCCGATGGACAGTACTTCGTGTTCCGAAGCATTCGTAATGGACTTTCCAGCGTTTGGGCTTTACCGGAACACCATTCGTTCTGGCGCAAGGTGGCGAATGAGCCGGTGCAACTCACAACCGGCCCTTTGAATTTCGGAAACCCTATTCCAAGTCGCGATGGCAAGAAACTATTTGTGCAAGGCTGGCAGCCTCATGCAGAGATGGTACGCTACGACTCCAAGTCCGGGGCATTCGTCCCGTTTCTCGCCAATACCTCAGCAGCCCAGGTGGACTTTTCGCGCGATAAGAAGTGGGCTGCCTATGTGAGCTATACGGATGAAACATTGTGGCGAAGCCGATTGGATGGCAGCGAGCGACTTCAGCTCACCTATCCGCCATTTCATGCAACTGTCCCCCATTGGTCTCCGGACGGCACTCACATTGCCTTTAGCGGCGCGGCCAAGCCAGGCTCCCCCTATAGGATTTATGTTATTTCCGCGGACGGCGGCAATCCGGAACAGGTTTCGAGTGGTGAGAATGATTTGGATCCGAGCTGGTCGCCCGACGGGCACACGCTGATGTTCGGAGATATCGCTACGCCCAACAATAACGCAACCAAAGTTTTGTTGCTGGATCTGAAAACGCGCATCCAGAGCCAATTAGAGGGTTCTGAGGGAATCTGCTGCCCGCGCTGGTCCCCGAATGGTAAGTACGTAGTGGCCCTCAGTTCGGACCAACAGAAATTGTTCCTTTTCGATATGTCTACCAAAAAATGGCGCCAGCTAGCGGACAGCATGGGAGGCATCGGTTACATGGCGTGGTCCTCAGATAGCAAATACATTGGCTTTGACACGGGTTTCACAAGTGATCCCGCATACTTTCGCCTCCGGGTCCCAGACGGCCAGATCGAACGCGTAGTCAGCTTGAAGAATATTCACCGGTTCTTGGCGATCTGGGGAGAATGGAGTGGATTGGCGCCGGACGGCTCGCCTCTATTCGTCCGCGACATCAGCACCCAAGAGATCTATGCCCTAGACTGGGTATTACCGTAATGTGATTCGGGATTTCTTGCTCACCTTCACTTGCGGCGGGACGATCGCTCGAGCAAATCATGCGCGACAATCAATCGCGCAGTGTATCTGAGTCCCGAATTTCTGCCGACGGAATGTACGAGTATGGCAACCCTCGCATGCAGCACGACTGCATAACCCTGAAGTTGTTGTCTTGCTGAAGAGTGTAAATTCCGGCCACTCCCGGCATCGCTGTCGAAATTAGGCGTAAGCACTCATTGACCTCGGTCGCGCCGATCCTCACTGAGCGTACTGGCGACTTAGCAACAATCAGAATCGAGCCGAAGCAAAGTGAATTCCGAAGCCCATATCACTATGAACGAGAGCTTTGTTCCCGCCATGGGACAAGTTGATTTTTTTCCAATTGCTTCAGAGTCTCTCCGTGGTGCTTGCTGCTGTATTGGTATAAGCTTGCCGCTGTAGTGCCCAGAGGTCCCATCTCCAAGAAACGTCTTGGCACTGATTTTGCCCAGCTGCGTGCGTCAAGCGAAACAGGAGCAATATGAAACCAATATCCTGCCTTGTCGCGCTGGCGTTGGTCGCTGTTTCCGGTTGTGGAGGCGGCAGCAACAGCAACGTCAACACAATTCAACAGCCACAAATCATCGTTACCATCATCCCGTCGAAAGCGACAACACCAGTTGGGACATTTCAACCGTTCACCGCATTAGTGTACGGGCCGTCATCAGGGGTGAAATGGACGGCCT
>JBLNFC010000240.1:0-5475 GCA_050263355.1 Acidobacteriota bacterium | reverse complement strand
GCCAGCGAATCGAACCGCAAGATTCGCACGAACTTACGCGCATGGCGACGCTGCTGGAGAAGATGCTGGCCGACGTCGGTGAAGCCTTCTCAACTCGCAGCGTGAAGAAGGCAATTGAAGTTCTGCGTGCGGATGCCGAAATGGACCGACTGAGAAACCTGATCTTTCTCCGCCATATTGAAAATCCCGAGAACGCTCCACGGCAGGAGAGTCTGCAAGTGATCTTCATGACCCAATCGCTGGAACGAGCAGGAGATCACGCAAAGAACCTAGCTGAGGAAGTCTGCCATTTCGTTAGCAGCCATACGGTTCGCCACGTCCTGATGACCTACGATAAACCTATCGAGCAAATGTTTATAGATTGGCTGCGCCACAAAGACGAGAAGCAATAAAGCGTTATCGCTTGCCGTCCCGTACTGCCCGACGCACTTTGGCGACCCGCTGGCAGAGCACCATCCAGGCTTTTCTGGACCCGGTGCTTGTGCCACCGCGCACCTATCCACGTGACCTCAATCACCGCCACAGGGTCGCTTCCCGTTCCATTGTGGTAGCTGGATGAGCCTGCCCAGTCGAGGTGTCGTTAGCCTTCCAAGGCGGTGTTCGGCTCCGCCCCCGGCGCCTTGTATGCTGCTGCTGCCATTAGGCTTCTCCGCGCGAGAGCACATTCTACTGGTCTACATCCTCCCACTCGCCGTGGCATTCCTCGCACTATCAGTGGTAATAAGTCGTCTGAAGAGGCAGGACTCGACCCGGCTGGAAGCTGAATTGAAGGAAGCCCGACAGTTAGCCCAGGAACGTGAACGCGAGCGCGATCTTGCACAGGAAGAACTCTTTCGCCGCCTCTACGAAGAGCGCGAACTCAACAAGGAAAAAACCCAGTTCCAGGCGCAGCTCACCGAGTACGAGAAATATGCTGCCCTTGCTCAGCTTGCCTTGGGCGCCGCCCACGAAATTAATAATCCCCTGCTTGGAATTCTTTCCCACCTGGAACTTGAACTGAAGTCCACCACCGAGCAGGAGGCAAAGCTTGAGATCGCGCAGTGCATAGACGGCGCCAAACGGATTTCTGCA
This sequence comes from Acidobacteriota bacterium, assembly GCA_050263355.1. GTDB lineage: Bacteria > Acidobacteriota > Terriglobia > Terriglobales > Acidobacteriaceae > Gp1-AA122. The sequence goes on along the minus strand of JBLNFC010000240.1, from coordinate 4,404 downwards.
ACCTTGCGGGGATTGTTGAACTATGCCCGCCCTGGACCACTCGTGCTCAGCAAGATATCAGTGCAGCGGCTGATCGCCGACACCTTAAGTTTTCTCGAAAATCAGCCTCTGCTGCGAGGCAAGCAACTCGAAAACCTGGTGCCGGATGATCTTCCTTTGATTCGCGCCGACGCCAACCAGCTCTCGCAAGTTGTCATGAACCTGCTGCTGAATGCAGCTCAGGCGACGCCAGAAGGCGGCCGGATTACCATCTCCGCGAACCGGCTCACGTATGTAAATAGTCTCGAGATCCGCATCACCGACACCGGCCACGGCATTTCATCAGACATCCTGCCGCACATTTTCGAACCTTTCTTCACTACCAAGCGAGGCAAAGGCACCGGTCTCGGCCTGAGCATCAGCCAGGCTTACCTGCGCAGCCATCATGGCGACATTCGCGTCGACAGCGTTCCGCAGCACGGCACTACGGTCACCATCACTGTTCCCGTACTGCAGGAGGAAGATACTCCCGCCGAAACTGAAGGAGCGGAGGTAATGATTCACTGAACTCATGAGCTATTCCGTATTAGTTGTCGACGATGAGGCTCTCACGCTACGCACTATCAGCCGGGGTCTGCACGAGGAGGGCTTTGAAGCTTTCACCGCCACCTCAGGTGAAGAAGCACTGAAGATTTTTGAGGACGAGAAACCCGACCTCACTCTGCTCGATATCGTCTTGCCGGGTATCGATGGTGTCGAAGTCCTGCGACGGATCAAACTCGCCAATCCCGCGGCCATTGTGCTCATGATGAGCGCGTATCACATGGTAGACCGGGCGGTCGAAGCCATGAAGCTGGGCGCCTACGACTACCTGATAAAGCCCTTTCATTTCGCTGACATGGTTTCCACGCTACATCGCGCTTCGGAAATGCTGTCGCTTCGAGTGCGCGTGCGCGACACAGTAGAGACGGCGAAGGGTCGCTATGATTTCGGAAAAGTGGTGACGTTTAATCCTGCCATGCGCGAGATGTTGGAGGTGGCGCATAAAGCTGCGGAGGCGGACCACACAACTATTCTTATTCTGGGCGAGAGCGGAACCGGGAAGGGCGTGCTCGCTAAAGCGATCCATTATGCGAGTCCGCGTGCCGATAAGCCTCTGCTTGAGCTGAATTGCGCTTCCCTGCCCGACGCTTTGCTCGAAAGCGAACTATTCGGATTCGAGCCTGGTGCCTTTACCGATGCGCGCCGCCGCAAAGAGGGCCTGCTCGAACGCGCCAATGGAGGAACCGTTTTTCTCGACGAGATCGGGAACATGTCGGCCAGCGTTCAAGCCAAGCTGTTGAAAGTCCTTGAAGAAAGCACATTCATGCGCTTGGGCGGAACTCGCACCATCAAAGTAGACGTCCGCCTCATTGCTGCCACGAATGCCGATCTCAAAGAGGCGGTGACGCAGGGGCGTTTTCGCGAGGATCTCTTTTATCGTCTTAACGTCGTGCCACTCGTCATTCCACCATTGCGCGAGCGGCAGCAGGATATTCTCCCCATTGCGATCGGACTCGTGCAGCATTTTAACCGTGAACTCAAGAAGAGTTTCACCGGATTCACAGCCGCGGCGGCCGAACTGTTGCAGAACTACTCCTGGCCGGGAAACATCCGTGAGTTGAAGAATGTCGTCGAACGCACCATGATCCTGTCCCCTGAAGGTGACATCGATGCTTCTTACCTGCCCGAAGAGGTTCGAGATCATGAAGAGTCGGTCAGACGCGTGGAACCCTTGACCGAAGATGGCGTTTCGCCGACCGGGCGGCAGTTGGTGAGTCTGCGCGAGTTGGAAGATGATTACATTCAGGAAGTGCTGCTAGCTACTGGGAACAATAAAACTCATGCTGCCAGAATTTTGGGGATTCATCCCACCTCATTGCTTCGCCGCCTTAAGAAGGAACACTCTCTTAACTAGCTAGCCTGCGGACGAGCCAAAGATTCTCGTTGACTATGTATCTATATTTCCAGTAATATCGAACCATGCGAGCGGCAGAATCCACGAAAGCCAGCGAACGTATCACCAAGTACGCCGACATGTTTTCCGCCATGGCCACTGAGGCGCGTCTGCGGATCATGCAGCTTCTCCTCTCTGCTCATCCTGAAGGTTTGGTCGTGGGTGAAATACAGGAGGAGCTCGCAATTCCAAACTCCACCCTCTCGCACCATCTTGACAAGCTGCGAAACGAAGACCTGGTGCAAGTGCAGCGGGAGGGCACATTCTTGCGCTACACAGCCAACACTCATGCATTGCAGGAACTCCTGGGCTTCCTCTATGCCGAGTGCTGTACGCGCAACAAGGCGGTCAAGCCCGAACAAATCGTTCAAATCTGCAAGTAGGAGAATCTTTCATGAGCACGGACATCAAAGAGGTGGTAAAAGAGCGCTACGGGCAGGCCGCACTGCGAGTGAAAGCTGGAGGCAGTAGCTGCTGCGGCTCTGCGCCTGCCACAGCCGAGAACTGCTGTGATCCGATCACGGCGAACCTTTACGACGCAGCTCAGGCCGCACAGATTCCGGAAGAAGCCTTGTTGGCGTCACTCGGATGCGGGAATCCCACCGCGCTGGCCAAACTCAATCCCGGTGAAGTAGTGCTCGACTTGGGATCCGGCGGCGGCATCGATGTCCTGCTCTCTGCACGCCGTGTCGGCGCGAGCGGCAAAGCCTACGGCCTCGATATGACCGACGAGATGCTTGCCTTAGCCAATGAGAACAAACGAAAGGCGGGCGCTGAAAATGCCGAATTCCTGAAGGGCGAAATCGAAAACATACCCCTGCCGGACAATTCTGTCGACGTGATCATCTCCAACTGCGTGATCAACCTGTCTGCGGACAAGGACCGTGTTCTGCGTGAAGCGTTCCGTGTGCTGAAGCCCGGCGGCCGTTTCGCCGTTTCTGACGTTGTGACACGGGGAGAGATGTTGCCTGACATCCGTAAGAGTGTGCTGCTGTGGGTTGGTTGCATTGCCGGCGCGCTGGAAGAGAATGAGTACCGGAACAAGCTGTCCGCCGCAGGATTCGAGCACATCGAGGTTGAACCCACTCGCATTTACCGCGTTGATGACGCGCGGGAATTCCTCAACCGGGCAGGTATCGATGTTAATGCGATTGCTCCCTACGTTGACGGCAAGTTTATGAGCGCCTTCGTCCGCGCAGTAAAGCCAGCGAAGTCAGCGGGCCCATGCTGTGGTCCGACTTGCTGCAAGTAGGCGCGAGCTATGCCTCACTACAATGTTTTATTCCTGTGTACCGGGAACTCGGCCCGCTCCATCATTGCCGAAGCGATTCTGAACTTTAAGGGCCAGCCGAATTTCGCGGCCTACAGTGCTGGAAGTCATCCTTCCGGAAGGGTTCGACCCGAGGCACTGCGACAGCTGGCAATCGCGCACGTCCCCAAAGATGGGTTGCGCAGCAAGTCCTGGCAGGAATTCTCGCTACCCGATGCTCCCAAGCTTGACTTCGTATTTACCGTCTGTGACAACGCCGCCCGCGAGGTCTGCCCAGTATGGCCGGGTGAGCCGATTACCGGCCATTGGGCGGTACCGGATCCAGCAGCGGTCGTTGGGAGCGAGGGCGAAGTTCAGCGCGCTTATCGTGAGGCTTTCTTCATGTTGGACCGCAGAATCAGCCTTTTTTTGTCCCTGCCATTTGCCCGTCTCAACCGGCCGGCGCTGAAACAGAAGCTCGACGATATAGGCAGGCAATAAGGACGGCGCGATTTCTACTGCGAGGTTTTGATATGAACGCGACTCAGCGTCTTAGTATTCTTGACCGTTATCTAACCGTCTGGATCTTCAGCGCGATGGTAATCGGGGTTGTTTCAGGATGGCTTGTACCCGGAATCGTCCCCTTTCTGAATCGTTTCACCGTCGGAACAACGTCGGTGCCCATTGCTTCTGGACTCATCCTGATGATGTATCCTCCGCTGGCCAAAGTCCGCTATGAAGAACTCGGTGAAGTCTTTCGAAATAAGAAGGTTCTTACACTCTCCCTGATTCAGAACTGGGTGATCGGGCCTCTGCTGATGTTTACCTTAGCCATTATTTTCCTGCGGAACTACCCGGAGTATATGGCTGGCCTGATCATGATAGGTCTAGCCCGCTGCATCGCTATGGTTATCGTCTGGAACGAACTGGCTAAAGGGGACACTGAATACGCGGCAGGCCTAGTCGCGTTCAATTCCGTATTTCAGGTCTTGTTCTACTCACTGTACGCATGGGTCTTCGTTACCAAGCTGCCGCAGCTGTTCGGACTGCATGGGTCGGTCGTAAATGTTTCGATCGGCGACGTAGCCAGGAGTGTCTTTATCTATCTGGGTGTTCCATTCATCGCTGGGATCGCAACCCGCTGTTTTCTTGTACGCGCGCGTGGCCCGGAGTGGTACGA
>JBLNFC010000239.1:0-4358 GCA_050263355.1 Acidobacteriota bacterium | reverse complement strand
AAAGTCATTGCAGTGGATCAAGACAACCGACCCGCGTTGGTCGCAAACACGTTAGGGCGCGGGAAAACTTTGCTCAGCGCGTATCCCATCGAGCACTACCTGGCGAATGTGCCGGCGGTTTTCGATCAGCCGGAGAGCACACACCGGATCTATGAAGCTTTTCGGGATTGGGTCGGGTTCAAGCCGGCATTCCGTACCGATCAGCCCTCAGTCGAAATATCCGCACTGAAGGGCGATCGCCGAGGCTATGTTGTACTCGTCAACCACAGCCCACAGCAGCAGAACGTGACCGTATCCGCTAATTCAATTGCAAATTCTGTAACCCGAATCGCGCCTGAAGGACGGAAACCGGTGCAGGTGGAAGGATCGAACTGGAAGATAGACCTCGCTCCCTATGAGGGCACCATTGTCGAGTGGAAGTGAATGGCTAAACGTAGAACGCGCATTCCGAGGAAAAGGACGGGGCCAATTTCAACCGGCAGTCAGGTGAGAAGGCCGGAATAGCACAGGAGTGTCACACAAGCTATGTCGCGCAACAGGTACATGGTCAGCATCGTTTTCCTGACATTCTTCGTGATGTCGTTGCTGACCAACATTCTCGGGCCGATCGTGCCCGACATTATCACCAGCTTCAAGGTTACGCTCGCGGCCGCCGCATTCTTACCGTTCTCCTTCTTTATCGCTTACGGAGTCATGTCGGTGCCTGCTGGATTCCTGGTGGAGCGCTTCGGAGAAAAGCCAGTGATGATTGCGGCCTTCCTGGCGGGGACCGCAGGATCACTCAGCTTCGCGGTGCACCCCAGCTATCGTGTCGCGGTGGTTTCGCTTTTCGTAATGGGCTCAGGCATGGCCACCCTGCAAACCGCCATCAATCCGCTGCTGCGGGTTTCGGGTGGGGAAGAGCACTTCGCGTTCAATTCCGCCTTTGCTCAGCTGATTTTCGGAATCGCTTCGTTCATCAGTCCTTACATCTATTCGTATCTGGTATTGAATCTCGGCCGCTCGAGGCATCAAAGCCTGCTGCTGGACTTCCTTGCCAGGATCACACCGCACGATCTGCCGTGGGCTTCGATGTACTGGATCTTCGCGGTATTCACGCTGCTCATGGTCCCTGTCCTGCTTTTCAGTCGCTTCCCCCGGGTTGAGCGCACGGCTGACGAGTCGGCAGGTTCGTGGGAAATGTACGGCAGCTTATTTCGCAAACCAATGGTATGGGCATTCTTCGGATGCGTTTTCGCCTATGTAGGTTCAGAGCAAGGGACCGCCGACTGGATTTCCAAATTTCTTTCTAGCTATCACGGTTTCGACCCGCACACCACGGGTGCGACCGCAGTGTCGTGGTTCTGGGGTCTGCTGACCGCAGGTTGCTTCGTTGGGATGGGGCTGCTGAAGATCTTCGATAGCCGATACGTTTTAATCGGCACCTGCATTGGGGCGCTACTCTGCTTGACGGCCGCGTTATTTGGACCAGCCAACGTATCGGTAATCGCGTTTCCTGCAATTGGACTCTTTGCTTCGGTGATGTGGCCGATCCTGGTTTCCCTGGCCCTTAACTCCGTTTCCGAACACCACGGCTCATTTGCGGGAATCCTGAGCACGGGAATTATGGGAGGCGCCGTAGTACCTCTCATCATTGGTCGCATAGGCGATCACTTCGGTCTGCGTGCCGGAGTCGCATTCCTGTACTTGACCTTCGCATGTGTTTTGAGCGTCGGTTTCTGGGCAAGGCCCATCGTTACGAATGCAACTCTGAGTCTCAAGAAAACAGCGGTCCAACCTACGACCTAGGTGCGCGGAGGAATATATGTCTGTACGCCGACTCGCATGCATTGCGATTGTCACGACGGCCCTTGTTAGTGGCTGGACTCAGAACGATGCAGGTGAAAAGGAAGCAAAAGCTATTCCGTATCTCAAATTGTCTACCCCGCGACATGTCCTGTCCGTCGCGCAAGCGTGGGAAGACAATGAATTCCCTCATACCATGTCCGTGCTGGAACTGAAGCGCGGCGGGTATAGATACTGGGGTTGGTATGGCTTGAACGAAGGCCGCGGCATCGGTCTGGCCCGCAGTAACGATCTGGTGAACTGGACCAAGTATGAACAGAATCCTCTGTGGCTGAATGCACGATGGCCATCGGTCCTGGCCAATGCCAAGCCCAATGATAAGAAACTCTTGTATTTCGCGATCACGCGTGACTACGACACGCCGAGCAGCCACATCGTCCTGGCCTCCTCGCAGGATGGAATTCATCTCGACGAGGAGAAAGTGCTTGTGCAGGGAGTTCCCAACCAGCGCAATCAGAATCCGAATCTCTTTCGAGATCCACGATCCGGACGTTTCTATCTCACGTTCTACCGGGGTAACGATCGTGACCACTTCGAGATCATCAGCAAAAGTGCGGAGTCCGTCTCAGCGTTGGACAAGGCCCCCGAAAAAGTCCTGCTGACATCGGAAACGACTGTGGCTGCGCCAACCCTTCTGTACCTGAAGAATGCGAAAACAAATGAGGGGAAGCGCAAAGGAGTCTACTATCTCGCGACAGAAATCTACCCGCACCGTTACACGGACAATCCCCAAGGCGAATGGCAAATCAAGGTCTTCTTCAGCGACAGTCCCGATGGCACGTTCCAGCCGGTGGCGGACAATCCTGTGATGTCGGGGGAACGTGCCTGCCTCTTCCAGCATGTTTTTCACGGACGCTTCTACGGTTATGACTGCCATCTCGACTCACCTGACCACTGGGTGCTCGAAGAAGTCGAGGCGGAGTTGCCGTGATCGCCGATGTAGCACCACCATGCTGGCTCAAGATGCGTGTTTTTGTTGCTCAATGGGCCGGCTCAATACCTTCATCGCTCGGCCCTTACCGCGAAGCTCAAGCGGAACCTGGCGAGAGCGCGAACGGTCGGGTAGTCACATTGTACAAAGTGAAAAAACTACAAAAAAGTGAAAAACTACTAAACGGAAGGGTCTGGAAATTCTTGGTGCGAAAGGGGGGACTCGAACCCCCACGGTTTTATCCGCCAGATCCTAAGTCTGATAAACAGGGGCCAATACACCGCATGTTTACTGCTTCCCAGCGGCTTGCTGTAGTGATTCTGTAGTGCCCTCCAATAGACCGACCATTGTGGCCATGCGCGTATCGTCAAGGTGAACGTAGCGCTTTGCTATTTCCGCCGTCTCCCAGCCGAACCATTTCATCAGGTCGCCAGTGTTCGCACCCTTGTTGCCCAGCCGAGATGCACAGCTGTGCCGAAGACTGTGAAGCACGCAACCGTTCGGCAATCCCAGCAACCGACGAACGCGCGTAAACTCATGCGAAGCCCAGCAGACGGTGATGGCGTGCATTCCACGGTGACGAGTGAATACGTACGGCACAGTCGGCCGAGCAGTCTTTTTCAGGTCGGTCAGGCACGTCGCCGCGCGGCCGGTAAGTGGTACACGTCGCCGTGCTGCCTTCGTCTTGCCCTTGTCAACGAATAACCACCGCTCTGCAAGGTTCACGCGGTCCCACGTCAGGTCGCAAGCCTCGCCCGCCCGGATTCCACAATCGTATAGAACCGTCAATAGGGCTTGCATGGTCTGCCGGTTCGCACCTTCCTGTACTCGAACCGTCGGTGCTATCTGCTGGGCAGGCTGCCCGCATTTTTCGAGTAGCTTCTGGAATGTTTCCTCGTTGATGACGTAATCGCGTTTCGGTTCTTGCCGCAGCGAGATTTTCGGGGCCTTGCTGATGTACTCCCATTCAACCGCCAGGTGCAGAGCTCGCCGTAAGGCGCGCAAGGAGTGATTGACGTTTACAACACCGGCTTTTTGTTCCTGACGGTGCGCTTTGAACTGCTCAATGAGGCGGGGCTTGATGTCATCTAGGCGGGCATGGGCCAGGGGTTCAAAGTCCACCAGATGCGCAAACGCATCTTTGTAATAGCCAGCCGTGCGGTGCTTCAATTCCCGCGTCCAAAAGGGAAATAGCTGTCGGGTGAACTCCACCAGAGTCGGCATCTCTTTACCGCCCTCTAGTTCGGGCCAGACTTCAATGCGCCGTTGAGCCTCGACTAGCTTGGCTTCACGTTTGGTTAGTTTTTCGCTGGATTCCTGAACAACCTTGCCGTTCCTCTCCAGCCGGATCCACCAGTATTTGCTACCTGCTCTTTTGTAGACCGTCATAATGCACCGACTGTAGTGTGAAAGTCTGATGGAGTAAATGGCCTGTTAGTAACATCCGATAGGTTACTGTGTAAGTCCTGTGGATGATGTGGAATAAGTCGAAAGGTCATGACCTTCTGCACGGGGGTGATTACAACCGACGGGTCATTCGTAAGCGTGACAGCATATGTGACACTCGGTACATGGAGCCCTT
>JBLNFC010000238.1:0-10408 GCA_050263355.1 Acidobacteriota bacterium | reverse complement strand
GGCTACAGTCCTACGATTCAGTCGTTTCCCACATATCCAGAACCGCGTCCTGGCCTAGCGGTGTTCCTTCAGCCCGGGCATTATCAACTCGGGGCCGGCTTGTTGCGAACGGCGCAACGGGAAAACATGTGGATTGTCGAAGCCGGAAGGGAGTGGCGCTTGAGCGTCAACGAACTACCGGGGCGATCTTCTTTTGGAACGTGGCGGATCTCGGGGCCGATGGGATGCTTTAATGGCGACGAGCTAAACACCACGCGTGGGTACTATCTTGTCGCAGAACAGACGCTATGGAAAAACGCTCGTGCAGAAAAGGGAAGCGAACAGACGGTTTCCATGTTCTTGCAGTATGGCTCCGCCAATGCTGAGGTTAGCCCCTTCACCCGCCATTTGGGCGGCGGAGCCGTATTGGAGAGCCCGTTTGCCATGCGGCCGAACGATGCAATCGGCTTTGGGATTACTTCAGTCCGGTTTACTGACGTTGATGAGGCCGGTTTTGAGCGAGATCATGAGGTAGCGGCCGAGATCTATTATCGGGTGTCACTTACGCGTTTCTTATCGCTTGTACCCGATTTTCAATTCATCAGAAACCCAGGCGGAGCACGAAGCAACGACGCATTCGTGTTTACGCCTCGCGTCACGCTCTCCTTCTAGCTGCTAGGAGTTTTCATCTCCGCAACAATCAGCGGTGACTCCGCCACGCCAAAAAGATCCAAACAGCTAAAGTCTTCAATGCGCATGCCGATGAACAGATTTGGTTGTGAGCCGAATACCGAAGCTGTGAGCTATCGGCGCAACCAGCTGGCTGCTTTTGACGGACGCACAGGTCGACGCGCAGCAGCCGGGCCGGATTTCAGCGGAGGACACGCCATGAATAAGTTGAGTTTGAAGATGAAGTTGGGCCTGGGCTTTGCCACTCTCTTGTTGGTGATCACCGTGGTTGCGGGCATCGGTTTTTACAGCACGTTCAGGCTCAGTGCCGTCACCGATAACATCCAGGTAAACGATAAGAAAAATCTTCTTGCCGGAACGATGGAGTCAGCACTCGAAAGGCAGACGACGGGGGTGCGCGGCTTCCTTCTAACTGGAAAGGAAGACTTGCTAAAGGTGGATCAAGACGGTCAGCAGGAGTTTAAGGAGGGTGCCAACGAGTTACAGAAGCTGCTAGTTACGGAGAAAGGTAAGAAGCTGTTCGCGGATATAACCCGTTCCTTTGAGGCATGGCGTGACATTGCCAATCGACAAATTGAACTCCGTCGCGCGGGCAAAACCAAAGAAGCGGAAGCATTGGCGTTTAGCCCAGAAACCTCACAGCTGCGCACTAGCCTTCGTACCTCCGTGGCTGACCTGCAGGAGATCATCGAGAAGCTCGCCTCTGATGCTGCGGTGGATGGCAACTCGATCGAGTCCGGTACTCGAACCATTATTCTCAGTTTCGCAGTTGGTGGGTTCGTGGTCGGGATCCTCGTCGCCTTCTTCATCGTGCGTTCCATTACCGGCGGGATGGCCCGCATGGTGGCTCTCATCCAGCATATTGCAGGTAACAATCTGGCGGTTGATGACATGCAAGTCGTCTCGGAGGACGAGATCGGCAAAGCCGGAATAGCCTTAAACAAGATGAAGAATAGTCTGCGCGAGATGATCCAGTCGATCGCCTCGACCGCGGAACACGTAGCCAGCGCCAGCGAAGAAATTTCTTCTTCCGCGACCCAGCAGGCGCAAGGCTCCGAGACCCAGAAGGATCAGACCTCGCAAGTCGCCACTGCCATGCAGGAGATGTCCTCGACCGTTCTCCAGGTTTCGGACAACTCCAATAAGGCAGCGGAAGCGGCGCGCAAGGCCGCGGACACGGCAAAGCATGGCGGCAGCATCGTGGAAGAAACTTTGACCAAGATGCGTCGCATCGCGGAGTCGGTCGGAGCAACCGCGAAGAAGATGGAAGAGTTGGGCAAGAGTTCCGACCAGATCGGCCGCATCATCGGCGTCATCGATGACATCGCCGATCAGACCAACCTGTTGGCGCTCAACGCCGCAATCGAGGCAGCGCGCGCGGGTGAGCAGGGTCGAGGCTTTGCCGTAGTAGCCGATGAGGTTCGCAAACTCGCGGAGCGCACCACGACGGCCACTAAGGAAATTGCCCAGATGATCAAGAACATCCAGGACGAGACCAAGGTGGCGGTCACTGCCATGGAGGCCGGCACCAAGCAAGTGGAAGAAGGTGTCACATCCACGGCAACGGCTGGCGATTCACTCCGTCAGATCATCGACATGTCGAACCAGGTGGGCGAAATGATCACGCACATCGCGACGGCGGCTACCGAGCAGTCGAGCGCCACCAAGCAGGTGAACAACAACATGGACCAGATCGCGCAGCTGGTGAAGGAATCCGCGGTGGGCGCCCAGCAGTCGGCAAAGGCCTGCCAGGATCTTTCAGGGTTGGCGCTCGATCTGCAAAAGATGGTTGGCAGCTTCCAACTGGGTAGCGACGGCGCACACTTCGCGACTTCGCGTCCAAGTCATGGGGCGCAAGCTGGAAGCAGTGCACCAAAGGCCTTCGCGGCCGGTGCGGGCCGATAGGGCTGCAGAGATTGAGCGAAGGAGAAATATATGGAGACAGCAGTGGACGCAACCCATCTTGCGATCGGCACCGTAGGTAACCAGAACCACCAGTCCCATGGCGAACTGCTGCAGCTGGTGAGCTTTCATGTCGGAGGTGAAGAATTCGGCCTCGATATCTTGCGGGTGCAGGAAATCATCCGAGTGCAGCAGCTGACGAGAGTGCCTAACTCTCCTGACTTCGTGGAAGGAGTCATCAATCTGCGCGAGAAGGTCATTCCGGTGATCGCCCTGCGCAAGCGTTTTGGCCTGCAGATCCTGGCCCAGGATAAGCAGACACGCATTGTGGTGGTAGAAGTCAAAGGCACGGTGCTTGGTTTCATGGTGGACTCCGTATCGGAAGTCTTGCGAATACCTGCCGATACCGTGGAACCGCCACCCCGGCTGGGAAAAGTGGAACGCGAATACGTCTCGGGCGTGGGCAAGCTTAATGACCGCTTGCTGATTCTCCTGGACGTAGATCGTCTGATGAGCGAATCCGAGGAGTCGCTTGCGGCAGGCGTAGGGCAGGCTTAACTGAAAAGCTCGGCTGTCTTGGGCACGCTATCGTGGACAACTTTTCACAAGACGAAACTCTGGTTCGCGAGTTCCTCATCGAATCCGAAGAGCTGCTGCAACGGATGGATCAGGACATGATTGCTCTCGAATCGTCGCCTAAAGGATCCAGAACTGCTCAATCGCGTGTTTCGGGCCATGCACACGATCAAGGGCACGTCGGGATTCTTAGGCTACGAGGCGGTCGTGCGTCTAAGCCATCGGGCGGAAGACGTTCTGAACACGGTACGCCGGGGAGATGTAACCCTCGGCCCCCGCGTCGCCAATGTGCTGCTGGCCGCTCGCGACCAGATCGGAAAAATGCTGGAGGATATCCGGCACGGGGGACTGAAAGAGTACTCGCTCGAGCCCCTGCTGGCTGAATTACAGGCCGTGCAAACCAGTTCTGAGGCGCCCCTGCGATTAGGCGAGATACTGGTCAACCAAAACGTACTCGAACCAACCGCCCTGGCCGGGATTCTTGCCGAGCAAGCCAGCAGTCCTGTCAGCCCCAAGCTGGGCAACTTGATTGTGGAGAAAGGTCTGGCAACTCCCGCGGAAGTGGGCAATGCCATGGCCGACCAGCAGCGAGTTGCAGACACGCTGGCGAAATCATCTGGCTCGCAAAGCATGCGGGTTGACGTACGCAAGCTCGATGAGCTGGTCAATCTCATCGGGGAACTGGTGCTCGAAAGAAACCGGCTGGTCCAGATCAACCGCGACCTGGTCAGCGGCAGAATCTCAGGCGAAGCATTGGACTCGGCGCTCGGCCTATCCACTGCTCGGTTGAGCTTCATCACCGAAGAGTTGCAGGTCGCAGGATTGAAGACCCGCATGGTACCCGTGGATACCGTGTTTCGACGGTTTCCGCGATTGGTGCGCGACGTTGCGCAAAGCTTGCAGAAGGAAGTCGAGCTGGTGCTGCTGGGCGAGGACACCGAGCTCGACAAGACGATGGTCGAGTTGATTGGAGATCCTCTTGTCCACCTGGTGCGTAATTGCCTGGATCACGGCCTGGAACTGCCGGACCGGCGAGTCACTGCCGGAAAGCCGCGTCACGGAACTATTCGCATGGAGGCTCGTCAGGAAGGCGATCAAATCGTCATCAGTGTTTCCGATGATGGCGCTGGAATCGATCCCGAGCGCGTCGCACGTAAGGCAGTAGAGAAGGGTTTGGTTTCTGCAGAGCGGGTGGGTTCTCTTTCCCACAGAGAAATTCTGGACTTCATCTTTCTCCCCGGGTTCAGCACAGCCGAGAAGACGAGTGACCTATCAGGCCGCGGCGTCGGCATGGATGTGGTGCGCTCGAATCTGAAGAAGCTGAACGGCACTATCGATTTGGACAGCAAATTGGGCGTTGGCACGACCGTGCTTCTCAAGTTACCTCTCACGCTGGCTATTCTGCCCGTGCTGCTGGTCCGAGTTGCCGAAGAGACTTACGCTCTGCCCCTCCGCACGGTACTGGAAACGGCGAGCATCCAGGTGGGGGAAATCCACACCATCGAAGGACGTGAAGTGCTGCAGCTGCGGAATGAGACTGTGCCTTTGCTGCGCCTCGCCGAAATAATTGATGCCCGGCCGGACTCGCGAAAAGACGCTGGGCGCCGTGTAGTGGTCCTGGGTATCGGGGACAAAAAGATCGCTTTACTAGTGGATGAATTGGTAGGGCAAGAGTCTACGGTAGTGAAACCATTGGGATCCTATCTCCAGGGTTGTGCGACCATCGCGGGCGCCACGATAAGCGGAGACGGCCGAGTGCGACTGGTGCTCGATCCGGCCGCCTTGATTAGCGGGCCAGAGCGGCAAAAATCGTACTCCTTCGCCTAAGGTGGTTATGGGAACATCGACGCAAGTTCCACATTCCGGGTGTACGGCGAGTTTTGCGTCAAACCCCACCTTGGTTCGAATTCGTGACCTTATCTACACCGAGGCGGGCATCTTCTATTCCGACAATAAACTCCACACCTTGGAGGAGCGCTGCATTTCCCGCATGAAGGAAGCGGGCGCAACCAGCTTGCGCACCTATTACGAGGTGCTGGCGACGAGCCGCAATTCGGAACTGGTTAATCTTCTGAACAGAATAACGGTAGGTGAGACCTGCTTCTTTCGTAACCAGCCCCAGCTGGATGCATTGCGCAAGATCGTGTTGCCCAAAATCGTGGAAGCACAGGCGAAAAGCGCAGTGCCGCAGATTCGGGTATGGAGCGCGGGTTGCTCAACTGGGGAAGAACCTTACACGCTAGCCATGATTTTCCTGGAAGAAAGCCAGGGCGTGTTGAAGGGTTTCCGCTTCGAGATCGAAGCTACGGACCTGAACGAAATCTCGCTGGAGCACGCGCGCCAGGGTATTTATGGAGAATACAGCACGCGGAACTTGCCTCCATACTTACGGCAGAAGTACTTCCTGGATACGGGCGAATCGCTGCAAGTGAATTCAACGCTTCGGTCGAAAGTAAAGTTCAGCCGGCTGAACCTGCAGGATGCCTCGCGCATGGTGTTCATGAAAGGAATGGACATTATCTTCTGCTGCAATGTGCTCATTTACTTCGACACCAGCTCAAAGCGAATGGTCATTCAGCACTTCTACAACAACCTTACGGCCCATGGATTTTTATTCCTGGGCCACTCGGAATCTCTTTATGGAATCAGCGATGATTTCCGGCTCGTGCATATGCCTTCGGCAACGGGCTACGTCAAATCACCGCGCAGACCGGTGATGCGAGGTTAGTCATGCATGTCGAGCCCAAGCCGCGCATCAACGGAATGTCGGTGATTTCCGCCCGTCTGGAGGCAACCAAGAGACTTCCCAGTATTCCGGCGATTCTCACCCCGTTGCTGCAGCATCTGCAGCAACCGCCCGACCAGCAAGACATGAATCGTCTGATCGATCTCATCTCCCAAGACAATTCCATGGCCGCCCAGTGTCTGCAGATGGCGAACTCTCCATTGTTTGGACGCATGAAAGCGGTTGAGACCGTCCGCGGCGCGGTACTTTCATTGGGGATCAGACGAATGCAGGACGTCGCAATGTCATGCTGCCTCCTGAAACTATCTCCCAGCGCCGACTGCCCTGTCGACGTAACCGTCTTCTGGGAGCACTCGTTTGCCTGCGCTCTCCTCGCGCAAAGGTTTGCGCAAAAAATCGGTTACCCCAATCCTGAAGCGGCATACCTGGCCGGCCTGCTCCACGATATCGGGATCATTGTCAATCTCTGGATGCTTCCGGAAGAATTCAGTGCAGCCATCAATCAGGCTCACGCCAGTCATGTCCCGCTGCACGAGGCCGAACTGGACATCCTAGGCCTGACTCATTGTGAAAGTGGTGAATTGCTCGCGGAACGCTGGAATTTGGCTCCCGAGATGATTGAGGTAATCAGGCATCATCATCATCCCGAGTCGGCTCGCGAACATCGAGCGCTGGTAGCCGTGGTTGCGGTCAACGATCTTATGTGCCGCATGCGTCGATTAGGCCACGGTTATCAGGAGGAATACCTTATCGATTTCCTCGAGCAGCCAGCTTTTGCGATCTTGCTGGCAGAATTT
This sequence comes from Acidobacteriota bacterium, assembly GCA_050263355.1. Lineage (GTDB taxonomy): Bacteria > Acidobacteriota > Terriglobia > Terriglobales > Acidobacteriaceae > Gp1-AA122. The sequence continues at coordinate 3,718 of JBLNFC010000238.1, read as the reverse complement.
CCTAATCTGAAGAAGTTCGACTGGGCTCGATTCACTTTCGAATTGGAATCTCACGTAGAAGAAGTTCAGCAGCTTGTTACGCTGGTTTACAAGGCGCCGAAATGAGCCTGGGCGAGAATGCGCGTCAGGTCCGCGTGATGGTAGTAGATGACAGTGCATTCATGCGGACCGCATTGACGCGCATGATCGAATCCGATCCGTCTTTGCAGGTGGTCGCAACCGCACAGGACGGCTGTGAAGCCTTGCAGAAGATTCCAGCCATTCAGCCGGACGTAGTGACACTTGACGTGGAGATGCCCCGTCTCAATGGTTTGGAAACACTGAAACGCATCATGTCTGAATACCCCCGGCCTGTGATCATGATCAGTTCAGTTACCCAGGAAGGCGCCGAGATCACATTCGAGGCTCTGGGACTCGGTGCATTTGACTACATCCCCAAGCAGATGTCGCGCGTGTCTCTCGACATCGTGAACATCCGCGATGATCTGGTCGCGAAAGTCAAAGCAGCAGCGACTATGGGACGGCGGAAGTCGGTTCAGCGCGCCCCAGTTTCCCTCGCCTCCAGTACACACTCCATTCAACGACCTTCCACCCTCATTGCATCTATCGTTTCCATCGGAACGTCGACCGGTGGGCCGCGAGCGCTGCAGGAAATTCTTCCATTATTGCCCGCCGACCTAAAGGTTGCGGTTCTCGTCGTACAGCACATGCCCGTGGGGTTTACCGGGCCCTTTGCGCGCCGCCTTAACAATTTGTGCAAGATTTCGGTACAGGAAGCGCAAAACGGAACCGTCATTTCCGATGGTGTGGTTTATATCGCACCGGCTGGACTTCACATGACGGTGGACCGAAAGGCGGGGCCGCTTCCACGCATTCGGCTCTCCCAGCATCCTCTGGGCACGCTGCACACTCCGTCCGTCGACGTAACCATGCTGTCAGTGGCGGAAGCGTATGGTGCTCTCGCCATGGGAGTGATCCTCACCGGAATGGGCAACGATGGCGCGCAGGGTATCAAATCAATCTTTGCGGCGGGTGGAATAACAGTGGGGCAGGATGAAGCTTCTTCAATCGTCTATGGCATGCCCCGCGCCTGTGCTGAGATGGGCGTGCTGCATCGGGTCGTGCCCCTGCACCGCGTACCGGAGCAGATTTTAATCGCCACCGACTACTACAAGCGGCGAGCATGAAGATCCTTGTGACATCAGCGCACCTGCGTCAGGAGCGTCTGATCGGGATCGAGCACAACTCGCTTGATCCCGGCAGGAGCAGCGACTCGAAACGGATTTTCTGCGCCATCTGCAAATACCATCCCCAGGAAAAGTCTGTCGCCTTTCCCTGTGAACCCGTACAAAGGAATCGCCGTGACCAGGTTTTTCGGCGCGTCCTTCTGCACGACGATTCCAGTGATCAAGAGCCCGCGACCTTTGGGCAGCAACTTCACGTTCTTGCTGTCCAGCTGTGGCATAGCGGTTCCGTTAATCCAGCCCTCATAAAACCACTCCAAGCTTTTCTTGCCTTCGTATTGCAAGGATGAGGGTAACTCCTCTTCGAAGACAGCCAACAGTTCGCGAGTGGTGATGGATCGCCCTGAGTAGCGTTCTCGAACTCTACGAAGAGCCTGCATAAACGGTTCTTCAACAGGCTTCGCAGAAGCGGTAGCCCTTTCTGTTGAGCGTGCATCAGCGAGTTCACCGTTCTTCAGCAGATAGCGCAACATATGGAAGAGCCAAGTGCCGCGACCATAGCTGATGGCTTCGTACCCCTCCGGAAATTCTGATGACGATAGGCGGAACCCAGCAGTAATAGCACCGGCGTCCTTTAACATTGCGCCAGACTTATTTTTCTTCTGCAACTCCAAGCGATACTTCTCCAGGACCATGCGAAACCCGACGGGATCCTGCCGCTCCAGCATCATCAAAGAGCAATAGCTGGCCAGGCCTTCGAATATCCACTGATCGCGATAGCCTCTCCAGAAGACAAGATCTCCCCACCACTGGTGTGCCACCTCGTGAGCCGTCACATAGTCGTCCAATAATGCTGTGGCCCTATCCAGGTTGAGGCGGGACTTCTCTTCCGGGGTTAAAAAAGCATAACTGGACAAAAAAATCAGTCCGGGCCAGCCTTGGCTCAACTCTCCCGGCATTTGCGTTAATTTCAGAGTGCCGTAAGGGAAGTCCCCGAAATTCGCAGAATAGAATTCCAGAGCGCGAGCCGCATCATCAGCCACGGATTGGGCGTGCCGCGCTGGAGAAGGCGGTGGGTGCTCTACCACAACAGTCTTCGGATTACGTGGAATCGCAGTGGGGACTTCTGGCAGTACGACGGTTTCGGTTGTCTTAGGAAAGTTGCGCTCCATTCCCGCAGCTGCGTATGTCTCCACAATCGCATTCGCCGCCTTTGCCGAAGCCTTGACATATTTGCCGAGATTGAAGCCTGCCACGGGTATTGCATGATCACTCTTCCAGCGACTCACCTGCAATTGTTGCGGGCCAGTTGCTGCATCGGGCGCAACATCGACTCGTCTGCCGGTGGCCAAAAGCGTCCAATCCTGCGGGTACCGGAATTGCAAGTCAAAGTCGGCGGCCGCGAATCCGCGATTCGGATACCAAGTACCTCTTGCACCCACATAAAGCAGCCCGCCGCCCGCCTCGGACAAAACGTCTCCGCCGTACGTGAAATCGAGTTCAATCTTCTCGCCCGTTCTGAGCAGGCGTGGGAAGACCACCGCCAGAATGTCGTTTCCGCGCCACGCCAGCGCTGTGCCTTCCAGTGCCTGGTTTTGAATCAATTCCAGAGTTTCGTTATTCATTTTTACGCTACTGACCTTGAGATAACGGGAGAGCTCAAAGAGCAGCGCGCGCACACCACCTCGAGTCACATCGAGCTGAACTCGAGCCTCGGCGCTCACCGTGGTCGGAGGACGAATCTCAGCTTTGACTTGGTACGTCCGCGAGGTTACCTCATCCACTTGCTCGGGAGTTCTGCCGTGAGCGAGCGATCGAGCAGCCGAAAAGGAGGTCCACACGTTGTAGTAGTTAATGCCTTCCTCAGGTTTCTGCTGGGCAACAACGATCTGCTCTTGAGCAGTGGAATCGAAATAGACGTCAAAGGCGCCCAACTTTGTTCCATAGACCCTGGCGCGCAAAAAGCGATCGGACACAGCGGTCGCACATCCATGGCTGCTTGGGTCGCTTGAAGGCAAGTAGCAACTGAAGGTCATGAACAGGCGTAGAGCATCCCATTCCGCCAGGTTCCGGGCTGCCTGGCTCCATTTATTGACGAACTCACTGGCGTCTTCCGGTGGACGCAGCGATGGTTGCAGATCGGAGAACGTGTCATCGTTGAAGCGGAAGTACGCAGTAGTGAAGATTTCTTCCAAGACAGCAGCCTTGGTAAACAGCGTCATTGACGCGCGTTCCCCTTCGTTTGGTGGGATGACCAGAACCTCTCCCTGACCTTCGAAGAAAGCTCCTGTTACGCGTCCCAAGACGTCCGAGGTGAAGGCAATGACTCCATCTTCAAGGGTAATGTGCAACTGATCACGATCAAACGAAGCTTCTCGTATTTTGTAAACCCTGCTGGCGTCAAGTCCGGCACCTCGAAGTTGCAAATAGAGTTGCTCGGCTGCATGTGTCGACGTTGCTTGCCGAGAGATGGTGGTGTTGGTCGATGAAGCTGGAACTTCCTGCTCCTGTTGGCCAATGGTCAACACCGCCAG
>JBLNFC010000237.1:0-4434 GCA_050263355.1 Acidobacteriota bacterium | reverse complement strand
CCCGACGCATGATCCAAATAACAACGCGGTCTCCGATTACTTAAATAGCAACGTGCCGAATCCATTCCAGTGTTTCTTCACGACGGTTGCGTCGCCTGCTTCGTATTGTCCGTCCAGTCCTGTCTTCAATGCGGCCGACGTCGCGGACTCGCGCTATGTTGATGCCGAGATTCCACAAGGTCTCTTGCTGGAACCTTTCCCGCAGTTTGATGGGGGCTTCGAGGGACTGCCCACGCTGAATGCCAACTCCTGGTATCACGCTTTACAGATTCGCTTCCAGAAGCGTGCCAGCCATTACATCAGTTTTGAAGGAAACTACACTTTTTCCAAAGCTACCGATGATTCTTCTTCGGGACGCAATGCCTGGCTAGGGAATCTGTATCTCGACAACCCGCAACTGCTCGACAACCTCAGCGCCGAACACGGGGTCAGCTCCAGCGACACGCCTCACCGGCTCAACGCGGCTGTTATTTTCGATTTGCCGTTCGGACGCGACCGCTGGATCGGAGGCGGTATGAACCGGGTGCTGGACGCTATTGTGGGTGGCTGGTCACTGAATAGCGTCGTCACATTCCAGTCAGGCCAACCCCTAGCCGTCTACAACAGCGTGGGACGGCTCGTCGACGGTAATCCACGGCCGGACGTAGTGTGCTCACAACTTCGTACCGGGTTGAGCTATCGTGATGCTGCCGCATCGGGAGGAAATCTCGCGTACTTGAATCAAGACTGCTTCGCTGATCCCGGTGACAATATCCCTGGCAATGCGCCGCGTCACTTCTCGAATCTAAGGGGCGATGGCATCACAAACTTGGACACTTCGCTTTCCAAGGAGTTCAAGATCCGCGAAAGTAAGGTACTCCAGGTACGAGCCGAAATGTTCAACGCCTTCAATCACCAACGCTTTGCTTTCCCGGACCTCGGGTCCGGAGACGGAACGTTTGGAACTGTAACCTCCACTACGAACAATTTTCGCCGAATGCAGTTTGGCGCGCGCTTCCAGTTCTGAGGGAACGCTCAGCCATAGTGCGTAGCTCGACCTGCATTATTGTTGGTTTCGGCGCCTGGTTTAGAGGGACGCTCCAAGGCCAATGCCGCACCCCGGGTTGGCATCAACTCGGCCTGTCGGCTACCGTCGTGCCCGGAGAAAACTTAGGCGACCATGATTTCGGCCCCAAAGTGCCCATTAGCGACCACAAGCTGCCTTTGGCAGCCAATGCTCTTCCCAGATGGAACGTGATTATGGTAACAACCTTTTCTTCCCGAGATGGTCCCAAAAAGGGGGACGAATGGTGAGCTAATCTGCGATGAGGTGAGCCCGGCGTCAGAGCCGCGCAAAAGTCAGGAAGCTCGGTAGAAAAGCTGTCTAAATACTCTTCGGAATCAGTACGTCGCCTGATAAGGAGGTCGAATGAACATTGTGTACACGAAGAGTGAGCGACGCTCGAATGCACTACATGACTTGCTGACCTTGTCACAGGACGCGAAGATATTACAAGGCGCATTGCATACGCCGCGCGAGATCGCCCAACAGCCAGCGACATGGCAAATGACCTATCGGTTGTTCGAAAAACACCGTAGCGAAATCGAAGACTTTCTATTCTCGGTCGGGATCTGGGACGATGTCGAGCGACGACCTACGGTGTTGCTGATCGGAGCGGGCACATCCGACTACATCGGTCAGTCACTGGTCCACGTGCTACGCCGGCAGTGGCAGTGCGAAGTGGTAGCGGTTCCGAGTACAGATCTTCTAACTCATCTTGACGATTATGTCATTCCCAGACATCGTTACTTGTGGATCTCATTTTCTCGTTCCGGCGACAGTTCGGAAGGTGTGGCGCTACTCAGGCAAGCTGCTGAACGATTTCCCGATATTCGCCACATCGTGATCTCCTGCAATAGTGATGGGCAGATGATTCGTGGCACTGCTCGTCAGAAGAATCTGCTGAGCTTATGCCTCGAAGATGCGGTGAACGATCGCGGTCTCGCTATGACGAGTTCGTTCTCGAACATGGTGATATTTGGCCAATGCCTAGCGCATATCCGAACCAGGGACGAATATCGCGACCCGTTCCGAAACTTGGTGACCGCAGGAGAGAGTTTTCTTGGGACTGCTTCCGATTGTGCAGCTGAATTAGCTGTAAAATCTTATAACAAAGCCTGTTTTGTGGGGTCCGGCGCCCTTAAGGCAGTGGCACGGGAATCCGCGCTGAAACTGCTCGAGCTAACTGCTGGCAAGATTCCCACCATGTCTGAGTCCGGTCTCGGATTACGGCACGGTCCAATGGTCGCATTGGATCAGAAAACCTTGTTCGTCTGCTTCGTCTCTGGCGAAGAGAAGGTGCGGAGATACGATAGAGACCTGCTTGACGAGATCGGCAAAAAGCAACTCGTCCCTACCAGAATTGCAATCGGGCTAAGTTGCGACAATGAATCAAAGCACCTGGCAGAGTATGGTCTTACGTCTCCGTCACACATCGCGGTTCCGGACCATTATCGTCCTCCTTTGGATGTTATCTTTGGGCAGTTGCTGGGCCTGTTTTTCTCCCTCCACTGCAAGCTGCAGCCTGACTGCCCAAGCCCTGACGGTGTAATCAACCGAGTAGTTCGGAGCGTCAATATTTATTAGTAAAGTGGCGTGCCGATCACATATCAACCCTGTCGCTACGCGCCGGAACGTTCAAGAACGCTCACGTCGCAATCATCATGAGCAGGACCAGTTTCGACCGGCAATGGGATGTGACTCAGATGTCCGGCCATGGGTAAGCGGCCTGATATCGTTCGTTGCGCATGCACATCGCGGGCGACGACATCCACAACGCCATTCGGCCGCGCCCGGCTATCTGTTTTCAGCTTTCAAAGTATCCGGGTCCAGTCGAGCCGGCCTAGTCCACCCAGGAGCACATAGCGCCGGGCGTGTTTTCGCAGTAAAGCACACGCCATGACGTCGGCTTGTGCGCTGTTGTCCAGGCGCGTCCCTGTATGAAGTAGGGCTTCGCCCAAATCTCGCTATCAATGGCGCGAGGCGCAATGATGGTCACCTGAACAGCGCTGTCGGCCGGAACGCCGCGGCGAGGGTCCATGATGTGCGAGTAGCGGCGTCCGCCGATTCGGAATGATTTCTCGTAGCTGCCCGAGGTGGAGAGAGACAGGTCTTTAAGGAACACCTGCGCCGCGTTCTTTCGGTGGTCCCAAGGGTCGGCAATGCTGATAGGCCAGCCGCGAGGCTCCTCTGGAGGGTGGCCAAGGCCGAAAATACTGCTTCCCGATGCGGCGACGAGCGCGTTGCGAATACCTCGTGCGCGGAGGATTTCCACCATGCGATCGACAGCGTAGCCCTTGCCCATCCCACCGGGATCGATCTCGACACCGGGACGATCGAAGCGCACGGTTCGCTTCCGTGTGTTCAGTTGTACGTGCCGGTATCCGACCAGTTCGAGCGACTCGCGGATCTGCTGGGGAGATGGAACATGACGGCTTCCACCGAAAAAGCCCCAGGCGCGCATGAGCGGGCCGACGGTCAGATCGAAGGTGCCATCGCTGGCGCGGCTGTACTCGATGCAATCCGATAGGAGATGGAACAACTCCGGCGAGACTGCGACCGGACTTGTGGCCGCTTCGCGATTGATCCGGCTCCACTCGCTCGCGGTCCGGTAATTCGAAAGCAACGCGTCCAGACGGTGAGCCTCCTCAAAGGCCGCGTCGATCGCTTGGTTCATGGCCGCCTGATCGGAGCCATAGAGGGCAACGGAGAACGTCGCCCCCATGGCATCCGTGCTTCTTTCCAGCTGCAAGGCTCCGGCTTTCGGCACCAGTAGAACCGCTGCGAACAGAGTGAGAAACAAACGGCTCAAGACTGCTCCTTGGGTATCTGGTTCTTCCAAAAGGCTTCGTAGTCGAACATCGCTTCCTTAATGGGCACGCCGCGCACATCGATATTTTTCAGGTCCGCCGACCCGAGCCCCACGGCCTCGGCCAGCAGCATCATATTGTCGGCGTACTGGAACATCTCATCGCCGGGCTGTAACTGTTCCGGAGGATGCCCCTTGGGGTCTTTGAACACGCGATACGGCGCCTCATTCCGGCCGGCACGGGGGTTGTAGCCCATAGCGGCTGCGGCCACAGCGTCGGTATTCACGCAGTTCCTGCCAACGACGAGTAGTCCTGGATGAGCGGGCTTGGAACCCAGGACCCATGGGCCCTCGCCGCCGACCATGGAGACGATGCCATCAGCGACGGCGAGGTCCACCGGGCGCGCGCCGAGAATATCGGCCAGAATTCGAGGGAGCCGCCAGCCTTCGTACCGGTTCGACTTCGGATCGAGTTCAGCGGGCGCGCCGGAAGGCGCCTGCACCTGCCCGTAGTGGAAGACGGTCTCCCGGTCGCCGTATAAGCCCAGCGGGGTGATGCCGAACAGGTTCTTGATGCAGATGGTGA
>JBLNFC010000236.1:0-2743 GCA_050263355.1 Acidobacteriota bacterium | reverse complement strand
ATCAGCATCGAAGGCTTCGACATCGCGAAAGTCCAACGCTTCGGCTCCAGGTACGGATGAAGCCGACCACGTCTGCCCGTTATCGAGGCTGCGCAGGTAAGTGCCATGGGTGCCGCTGGCCCAAACCACGCCTGTGTAAAGCGAATGTAGTCCACGCAGATTTTCAGTCGTGCCGCTCTTCAGCGTGAGAATCTCTTGCGCAGGACACCATGGAGCCAAGCACAACAGGACCAAAGCGATCTTAGTGAACATTGCTTACGCTCAAGCGCTTTTCAAGAACATGTAGTTGTATCGGAAAGCTGACTCTCGTTCGCCTCCTGCATCCAGGCGCTTATGCTTCTGCCACGACTCAATGTGCAGACCACAGGCGCTGGCAAGGCGGATAAATTTGTCGGGAGGCGCATGAAAGATTGAACAGGAGTCGAGCAGCAGAGTCTGTTTGCCAAACCTGCTCCTCACCACTGATCTAAGGGTGGCCAGAAACGGTCGCAGTCCTTTGGTCCTCCACTCGTGGCTGAGTCGTCCGAGTGTTGTAGTGCCGTTGTAGACGTGGAATTCAGCCAGTTCGTTCGCGGCTGGGACTTCACCCAGCCATATGCGCGCCCCAATTTGCGCTACACGTGATATCTCCGTGAGCGCGGATCGAACGTTGTTCTCATTTTCGAGCAGAAGGAGCACGCTGTTGCAGACGATCTTGGAAGCGCAGCCGGAATCGAGCGGAAGGTCCTGCGCCAATCCTACTCGGAAGTTAATGCCGGGCACGGCTGCCTGGAGCTTCTCCTGTTCTTCCTTAGTAGGAACAACGCCGATGCATTTCGCACCGGTTTTCGCCGCTTGTGACAGAAGATAGCCGTCGCCACAGCCCACGTCCAAAACGACATCCCGGGCCTCGGGCTGTATCGCAGAGAGAATCCGTGCACTGACAAATTGGATATTGGGCAGCCCGTCTTCGCCATGGCCCGACAGGGCGTGAATGTTGAACTCGGGGCTGGCGAAGTAGCGATAGCGCTCGACCGCGCTGGTGATTCTGAGAATTGGCATTGGGGAACTATCGACTGAAGTCTAGCACCAGTTTTCGACAGCACTCTCGCCTACTCTGGTGCCCGTGTTCAACTTCAGCGCGGCTGCACTTCGACTACGCTGGGCAGATGCACTGTGCCTTGGTTTCTCTCATCGATGGTCATCAGTTGTCCGTGTTCCGCGTATCGGGCGATTACTTCCGGCTGCGCCCAATCCAACTCCCAGCCATTCTCGATAGCGACCACGGTATACGTACCAGGAACGACGCTACGCAGGCTGAAGCTGCCGTCCAGGTCACTTTGATCCCTGCGAAAAAGCTCCCGGTTGTTGGCGGGATCTTTTGGAACTAACGCAATCATCACCCCCGGAACGGCTTTCCCTGAGCGTTTGGCAAAGCCTTCGACGTTGACCACGCCCGTCAGAAGAGTGAGCGTGACGTTCATGGGAGAACCCGCGACGACGTCCAAGGTGTGTCCAGAACTCTCCGCGCCCTGACTTGAGATACGAACAACGGAGTAGGCGACCTGCGAAGAACCGGCAAACAAATTGTAACTGCCTGCCGCCACAGGTCCGAAGTCCGCCTGTCCTTGTTCATCGACCTGGGCACCAGCAAGCAATCTTCCCTTGCTGTCACGCAGGCCAACGAAAAGCTCTGAGGGGAGTTTCTCCTGCCGAGCCAGCTGTACTTTTACCTTCAGTGTGCTGGGCGTTTGGCCGCTGGGGGGAGCCAGCTCTTGTCCATCTGTCGTGAGATCAATCTGAGTGGCCTCTCCCATTTGCCCATTGCTGGGAAAATGTGCCGCATATCGGCCAGGCGGGATACCGGTAATCTCGTAAAGACCGGGCGAAACCATTTGAAGACCGCCCATCTCAACCTGCTCTGAACCGTCAAACGCATTACTTTGCAGCACGGGCATGGTGATTCCATTATTGTGGTTATTGGGGACTTGCATCAGCAGGTGCAATGCAGGAACCGGGTTCAAGTGTATGTCAGCTTCGAGGCGATCGCCGCCGCGAACCGGAATGGGAGTGGCCTCCTCAGACTCTGTAGTATCTCCGTAGAAAGTTGTTGCATATGCCACATCAAGCGCTGAATCGACCAGTACGGTCGAATTTTCGGAGCCCGATGCTCGTGCCTTGGCAGGATGCACTTCGTACAAAGGCTTCGCTTTAGCCGCGGCGAAATACGTGCCGGCATCGAGCGGCGTGAGTTCATAGGAACCCTGATCATCGGTTTGCGTCTCCCGGAACCTGTGAATTCGGCTGAGGCCGGAGAAGCGGTCTTCGCGATACAGGGTAACGCTCGCATGCCGGACCGGATCGCCCGCCTCATCAAGGATTTTCCCGCTCAGCACCGCGACAGGATCAAGGCGGAGGATGAGACTTTCCGTATCCAGACCAGCACCAGTGACAATTGCGGTCGAGAATTGGTCGTGATGGTCGTAAGCTGCCCGGATAAATCCACGCTTCGCGCCTTCCAAAGCGAACTTTCCTGCAGGCAAGCCATTGAATTGAAACTGTCCGTCATTGGAAGTCAGAACGGAAAGCGAACGCTGGGGATTTTTCGTGTCCGTAATAGAAACACGGGCTCGCTCCAGCGGGGTGCCTGCCTTGGCATTCACGACTCGGCCGGCGATGCGAAAACCGCCTCCAGACTGTAACTGGCCGCCTGCGGCAACCCGCGCCGCTGTGCGCGGACATTGAAACAGCGCCATGACCACAT
>JBLNFC010000235.1:0-12772 GCA_050263355.1 Acidobacteriota bacterium | reverse complement strand
GGGTCGCTTGGTCGTGTAAAAAGGATCGAAGATGTTTGGCAGGTTTTCCGCAGGTATGCCCGGTCCATCATCCTGAAAACTGGTCCAGACGCTCTTCTCGTTACGTCCGGTTCGGATGCGTATCGTCCCCTTATCACGAACCTCGCGCATCGCTTGCTCCGCGTTCAGCAGCAGGTTCAAGAAAACCTGCATGAGTTGGTTCGGATCTCCCACCACCGACGGCAGGGACGCTTCGGGAAGAAAGTCCACCGTGATATTGCTCTTGCGAAGGGAGTAGGCGTGCAGGTGCAGCGTCCTCTGGATCAGTTCGCCGATGTCGACCCGGCTTTTTCCTGGTGCGGGCGGGCGAGAGAAGTACATCAGATTCTGTACGATCTCAGCTGCGCGGCGTGCCTGCGTGTGCATCATGACCAGGTGCTTGCGCGTCTGCTCCGAAGTCTCAACGTCCTGCAGCATTTCACTCAAGCCCAGGATGCTGGTGAGCGGATTGTTGAGCTCATGGGCGAAGCCGCCGATCATCTGTCCCATTGCCACCAATCGTTCGCTCTGGATCACCTGCTGCTCCAATTTCTTTTCTACCGTGATGTCGCGAACCGACGCGACCACTCCCAGGATTTTGTGGCTGGCGTCGAACAAGGGGCAAGCCGCAGCCCGCATCGTTCGCCACGTCCCATCCCGATGCCGAGCACCGTATTCACAGAATCCAGAGGTACTCTTGCCGGAGACTACGTCCCGATACAGTTCGAGGAATTCCGGCGACTGCTCCTCCCCTTCCGTTAACTTTGTTCCGCGGAGCGCTTCCGGCTCATAGCCCAGAAGATCCCGTATGCGTGAGCTTACGAAGGTGTAGTTCTCGTTGGGATCAATGACCAGAATCAGGTCGGGAAAGCTTTCCAACAGGTTCCTTTGGAATTCCTCCTGGTGACGGAGTTGCCGCTCCACCGCCCTTTGTTCACTGATGTCCACCAGTGTGCCCTGGTAACGAATCACTTGCCCCGAGGGATCCCAAACCGCCCGCGAACTGTCCAGGCAAACCGCTGGCTTTCCATCTTTTCGGCGCAAGGTCACTTCGCGGGTTCGAATACCACCCTGATCGCCCGCAGTACGCCCTAGTACCGGGCTTTGAGTGACATCGAAGTTCAGGGCTGCCGGAGCGCTCGCCAGCAGCTCCTCTTTACTGTTGTACGCAAGCATCTGGATCAAGGCGGGATTCGCATCCAGGAGCTTGCCTTCGGGCGTGCTGAAGTAAACGCCTTCCTGCAAGGTCTCGAACAGTTCGGTGAAGCGTGCCTCTTTTTCACGCTGTCCCGTCACATCGCGTGCCAGGGCACTGATTCCGACGACTTCATCGTTGGCCAGGATCGGGTTTAGCACGCAGTCCAGGTAAAAGATGCGGCCAGATTTCTTAAGCTTTACACGCACCAGTCCGGACCAGCGGCGCTTTTCGATAAAGCGGGCCAGACCAGCTTCCGCTTCGCTTCTCTGCGGTTCGTCCAGGAATTCGTCGAGACGGTGTCCGACAACTTCCCCATAACTGAGGCCCAACAGTTCCGCGCCTCGGCGGTTAATAGTCCGTACAATCCCTTCCAGCGACATGGCCAATGCAGCGTCATCAAAACTGTCAATCAGTTCTTTGAAGCTTCGTTGCGATCTCTTGATTACCTGGGTCAGTTGATCGAGCTGTTCTTCGGAAGGGACAACGCCGACACGGTCCTGCAGATCGTGCAGGAGCACTTTCAGTTCTGAAACCTCTCGTCTGCGCCCATAGGCATATACAGCAAACAAAACTGCCAGGGCCATCATCCCGACAGGTATTGCCCACAATTGGTACGGAAGACTCTGCAGCCTCTCCCAGGAAAGTACCGCGGTTCCAGCCGCGAAAAGAATGATGAGGAGAAGGGCGACTCTCCACAGCCAACTCTCCTCTTTCTCCAACTTGGTGGGCTTGCGAGCGGAGGAAGCGTTCTCGTCCTGAGGCATTAAAAAGTCCGTCCAGGTCTTCGCCGATTCAGAAGCAGCTTACGAGAGTGCTTGTAGCTTCAAAGCCCATGCTAGTAGATCAGACCGCGGCAAACAACACTCAAGGCGCGGGACGTGCTGCTTTTGTCACTTTGGGCCGTGATCACCGCGCGCCGTGACCATAATCACCTGTTGCTTTTTGACGCCCAAGCTATCGTCAGAGGTCGTGCCTGTATCTTCGACCTAAGCCGACGAACACTTCCGTGCTCTACAAGACTCTGAGTGCCGCAGTTTACGGTGTGGATGCAAACCTCATCGAGGTTGAGGTCGATGTCTCGGGCATTAAAACCAACGAGGACCATTTCCACACCGTCGGTCTGCCGGATGCCGCAGTTCGAGAAAGTCGAGAGCGAGTAAGAGCGGCTCTAAAGAACTGCGGTTACGACATCCCGCCTACCGACATCACCATAAACCTCGCGCCCGCTGACATTCGAAAGGAAGGTTCCGGCTTTGATTTACCCATGGCCCTGGGAATCCTGGGGGCTTACGGCGGGCTTAACAAGAAGGAGGTAGGCGACTGCCTCTTCGTAGGCGAACTCTCGCTCGACGGCGGCATACGCGGCATTCGCGGCGCTTTGCCGATAGCAATTGAAGCACGTACGCGCAAAATTCCGCGGCTCGCTGTACCAGAAATCAATGCCCGCGAAGCGGCGATGGTGGGCGGAGTTGACGTCTACCCCCTGCGCTCGCTCGTGGACGTCATTCACTTCATAAATACAGGTAACAGTTTGCAGCCTCTGAAGGTCGACGCTGCCGCACTTCTGAGCACCGCTCAAGGTGCCTCAGTCGATTTCAAGGATGTACGTGGGCAGCACACCGCTAAGCGTGCGCTCGAAGTGGCCTGCGCTGGTGGACACAACATCCTGATGATCGGTCCTCCCGGCTCAGGCAAGACCATGTTGGCGAAACGCATGCCGACCATCCTGCCGCCCCTCACGTTCGAGGAAGCTCTCGAGACCACCAAAATTCACAGTGTCGCAGGAGTGCTGGACCCGGGAGCCGGCCTGGTTGGAGTGCGGCCCTTTCGTTCGCCTCACCACACCATCTCCGATGCAGGTCTCATTGGCGGCGGAATGATTCCTCGTCCGGGCGAAGTGTCCTTGGCGCATCATGGAGTGCTGTTCCTGGATGAACTTCCGGAATTCCCGCGCAACGTGCTGGAGGTGATGCGGCAACCGCTTGAAGATGGCACGGTCTGTATCGCCAGGGCCGCCATGTCTCTAACTTTCCCGGCCAGATTCATGCTGGCCGCGGCGATGAATCCCTGTCCCTGCGGCTACTTCAACGATCGCAGTCGCGAGTGTCACTGCACACCACCCATGATTCAGCGTTACATTTCCAAGATTTCCGGCCCACTGCTTGATCGCATCGACATTCACATCGACGTTCCAGCGGTGAACTACAAGGAACTGAGGTCGGGCGCTACACCGGAGAGCTCAGATGACATCCGACAACGGGTGATGCGAGCTCGAGAGATGCAGTTGGAACGATTCCGCGGACTTAAGATCTACTGCAATGCGCAAATGGCTCCGCGCCAGATAAGAACCTCTTGCGAACTCTCGCCCGACTGTGAGCGCCTGCTGGAGAGGGCAGTCACGCAACAGGGACTGAGCGCCCGCGCCCACGACCGTATCTTGAAAGTATCTCGTACGATTGCCGATCTCGAAAGTGCTCCCGCCATTCACCCTAAGCACATCGCTGAAGCGATCCAGTACCGAACCCTCGACCGAACTTTCTGGGCGTAAGAATGTCCCCTTCACCTCTGCCGGATAAGGTGTCCTTTTGCAATCAACGGAATTCGCGCGACGCGGACGCGAAGTATGTTGGAGCGAGAACGACTTTGAGTTTTAATCCCCTAAATTCCGGTTTGCCCGTCATGCGGGTGAGTTAACGTGAAGATGCCCTCTCGGCACAAGCCGTTCCATGCTCACGCACTACTCGATCGCGCTGCCACGTCGCGATAACGGCGCGGTGTGAGCCCCAGAAGCCGAACGAACGCACGCCTCATCACGTCGGCGTTACCGAACCCAGCGGCTGAGGCAATTTGCTTAAGGCCTTTTTGCGTGCATTCGAGCTCGCGCCGCGCCGCTTCGACTCGCATCTGAAGAACATATTGTGATGGCGTTGTGCCCACCTCTCGCGTAAACACGCGCTCGAAGTTCCGTACGCTCATCGACATGCGATCGGCTAGATCATCCACCAAGAGTTTCGTCTGGAGATGCTCCATAATCCAGATCTGGAGCTCGCGAATTGACATCATCTCCGATGCCTGCGAGGCAAGGGAGATACTTAATTGGGGCTGTCCGCCCGGACGTCTCAAGAACAATACCAACTCGCGCGCGGCCTCATGCGCCAGACCCGCGCCGCAATCCTCCTCCACCCAAGCCAACGCCAGATCGATGCCCGCAGAAATGCCGGCTGAGGTGTAGATATTTCCGTCTTTGACCCAAAGCGGATCGTGCTGCACACGCACCCCTGGAAATCGGCTTGCCATTTCCTGGCCGAATCTCCAATGGGTAGTTGCTGTGCGGCCGTTCAGGAGTCCGGCTTCGGCGATCAGAAAAGCCCCAACGCACACTGCACCTAATCTCCGCACTTCCGACGCTACATTCCTCAGCCACGCCGACAGTGTGGCGTCGCGGACTAACCGACTCTTCAGTCCGCAAACGAGGAGCACTGAATCGCAAGCTCCTTTCACTTTGGTGAAGTGGTGCTTAGCGACGAAGGTCAAAACCTGCCCCTCACCTTCGACGGTCAAGCTGTCTGTGCTGGTGACGACCTCAATCTCGTAAATCTTCCTGCCCGCAAGGCGGTTCACTGAGTTGAACACCTGGAGCGGCCCAACCAAATCGAGTTCGTCGACTGGAGGCACCGCGACGACCACGACCCGTCGACTGGAATGGTGACGCGGGCCAGGTTTCTTGTGTATGGAAGCCATGGACATTGTCAACGCGTCATCGCGCCTGCCTACTATGCCGCCACATTGAAGGAGTTCGCAACACTGAACCAACGCGGCTGGCGCAATTCGACGTATCTATGTCGCAAATTGCCCATGCTGGTTCGCTAACATTGCCTTCGCCAGTAGCTTCAGTCCGGAAACGGTACTGGTTGGAGGAGAAATCGTGAATCGCTGGGCCATCTTTGCTGGCGCGGGAATTCTCGGCACTTTGCTGCCGACGTTACTCATTTCGCAAACGACGCAGCGCTCTCAGAAGCCAGGTCCGTACGCAACCATTGGGATCATGCGCGCTCTCGACGAGAGTCATACGGTTGATTTGGAGGCTGGCTATATCCGCCACCTCCAGTGGCACCGTCAGGTTAAGGATCCCTTCCAGTGGTACAGCTATTCAATCGTCGCCTCCACTGAACGGCAGCGCTGGATCATTTACGCGACGTTTGGACACACTTCTGCTGAGCTGAGCAACCCCGTATCACCGGCGGAAGACTGGCGAGACGCGACGATCAACATACTGCCTCATGTCCAATTCGTCGGAAGCACAATATACGAGTTCCTGCCCGGGCTCTCGCGCGGAAATGCTGTGCCCAGTCCGGCTGCGCAGGCCGAGTACACGACAGTCGACCTCAAGTACGGTGCGGGAAAGGCCTTCGAAGCGGTCCTAGCTGCTGAGCAATCCAAGCTGCAAGGCGAGACGCTCTGGTATCGCCTGGTCGAGGGAGGAAATACGCCTCGCTACGTCCGCCTTCGGCCACGAGCAAGTTTGGCGAGCATTCTAGATGAGCGAGCAGAGCAGGCGCTTCCGGACCAGGTAAACGGATTGGTCGCGAAGATCAGCGTCGAGACCCTGAACCTCCGCCCGAACATGCTGGTCAATGTGACCCCTCTGACTGAGCCCTAAGTTGGGCCTCCACGATGTGTTCAATCGCATGCAAGCTCACCTCGGACACCGGCAACTCGGGCTGTGCAATAGTTGTTTCACCGAGCATTACTCAAAGGAGAAAACTATGACCAGTACGCACACCAAAGACGATGTTTCGGCTGCCCAGGTCTATCGCGAGAAGATGTTTACTCTGCTTGGTGACCGAAATCCTTTGGAAGTGCTGGCCCAGACGGCGTCCGCATTGTCCGAAATTGTGAGCGCGCATCCGGCAACCGTATTGCGCGCCCGCCCATTTGAAGGCAAATGGACTCCCAACGAAATCATCGGTCACTTAACCGATGGGGAATGGGTGTATGGGTATCGCCTTAGGCTGATTCTTTGTGAAGACAGTCCGGAGATGCTGGGCACTAAACAGGAATCATGGGTGGCCGCCCTGCATCACAATGAGCGCGAGCCGTCGGAGCTTCTCGAAATTTTCGGGACACTGCGCCAGCTCAACTTGGCAGTGTGGAAACGAACGTCCTCGACGGATCTAGCGCGCACCGGGCAACACAATGAGCGCGGCTCCGAATCCTTAGGCGTGATGCTACGATTGCTCGCCGGTCACGACCTTTCACATTTGCGTCAGATCACTCATTACGTTGAAGCCGTTCGGCGGCAGGAGTAGTGCCGCGGCGAATCCGTCAGCTTCCGGATTGTCGGCAAACAGAAAATTGACAATGCTTGTGTAACTTCCGGATTGCCCGTGATTCGACCTATACTTGGCGGGCACGGCCACTATCGATCCCGCATTTGGCGCGGAAAAAGTCCGCTAGACTTGCCCGGCGGCCGCAGGAGACCGTGCTAATATCGTTGGCCGCCATGGCTACCGCTGCTTCTCCCCGTTCGTTCGTCTCCCCCGCGCTCGCTGACCGAAAGTTCTACACCGGCATGGCCATCGTAATGCTGTTCACCGCTCTGGTCGGCTTCTCGCGGACGTACTTTCTCGGCCTGATCTCGGGGCATGCGACCACCATTACCGGCCGCGTTCCGAACGCAACCGTGCACCTGCACGCGCTGCTGTTCATGTCGTGGCTGGGGCTGTTCATCGTGCAGACGAGCTTGGTCGCGACGCACCGCGTGAAATTGCATCGCAGGCTAGGCTACTTCGGGGTGGCTCTCGCGGCGGCAATGATTCTGGTCGGCGGCCGTACCGCAGTCGAAGCGGCCCGGCTCGGCGCGGTTCCTCCGGGCGCCAAGCCGTGGAACTTCATCGCCATCCCCTTCGGTGACATCACGACCTTTGCCATCTTTTTCCTCGCCGCCGTCCTCTGGCGCAACGACAAGGACAAGCACAAGCGCCTGATGATCCTCGCCTCCACCTCCCTGATGGCCGCGGCGCTGGTGCGCTGGCCCGGCGTCCTGGCCCTTGGAGCACTCGTCTCCTATGGCCTCACGCTGGTGTTCCCCATCGCCGGCGCGGTGTACGACCGGTGCTCCCGCGGACGCGTCCACCCGGTGTACTGGTGGGGGCTGGCACTGATCGTGCTGGGCGTCGCCGCACGCGTCGCTCTGCTCGGCAGCCCGACTTGGGCGCACGCCACGCAGTCGCTGTTCGGGTAGCCTGCACCTTCCTGCTACCTGGGTGATCCCACACCTACCGGTACACCTGAGTCACCATAGACGATTGCGATGATGTGCCGTCATGCTCACCTTGCACTCTCACAGAAAATGCTTTTCGGGCGGCGAAAGCCGCACAGACTATAACTCCGCACGCGTTGAACCCCCCTTGGAGTTCAACTCCACGGCGGGAGAGATGCCACGCCTCTCCCTTCGCCCAGGTAGATCCGCGCAACGCCTCGATTACTACTTGATGCCTTGGATCGCTAACGGGAAGACGGGCTCCATGGCGGAAGCACCACCATCAACGTACAGCAATTGGCCGGTGATGAAGCTTGCCTGGTCAGTGCAGAGGAGAACCACCGCGTTGCCGACGTCGGCTGGCAAGCCAAGGCGCCTCATGGGAGTCCAGCCGCTCTCGTGCCAGTCTTTGATCATCTGGAACACTTGCGGCGGTAGCCCGCTGAGGACGCTGTCGTCGCAGGCGCCTGGACTGATGATGTTCACCGTGATGCCCTTCTGGGCGAGAGCGACCGCGAAGTAACGAGCCAGCGCCTCTTTCGCGGCTTTCGCTGAGCCCATGGCGACCCAAGGTTGCCAGCTGCCGGTTTGCCCGCCGGGCGCATAGGTAATGGCGATGATCCGACCGTTCTTGCCCATCATCGGCACGGCTGCGCGGACCGCAACCAGGAACTCCGTCGCCTGGGTGTCAAAGGTCGCCTGCCATGCCTCCAGCGGGATCTCCATCGGTTCCGCGTAGAAGCCTGTGGCGATCGTTGCCCTGGCGTTAGAAACGAAGATGTCAAGACTGCCGAATTGGGACTTGATGGTTTCGAACATGCGCTGGATGTCCGCAATCTTGCCGACATCCGCCTTGATCAACAGAGAAGCCGCACCGCGCTCTTTGAGGAGGCGAGCGGTCTCTTCGGCGGCCGCATCGTTCTCCTTGTAGTTAATTGCAATTCTTTTCACTCCCTGCTCAGCGAGCTTCAGCGCGATTCCGCGGCCAATACCGCGTGATGCCCCCGTGATCAGAGCAGTCTGCTGCGTGAGCGTGATTGGCATAACATCCTCCCATCCGCGTGCAACGCATCGACAGGATCGATCTCGATCTCGTGCACTACGCTTTGCACGTGCCCCTGGGAAAGGCGTCCGCGAGCGGCCGTCGGTCAGCCATTCTACACGCGATTGAATGAGTGGTTGGCCGAGCACCACTTTCGATGATTTCGTCAAAGGTCACTGCAAGCGATTCCACACGCTGCTTTGGATGATTGATTGATCGCGTCATTTTGTCTCAGTACTTGACGCCAGGCTGGCGAGAAGCTCGTCAAGTTGATCGAGCGCCTCGGGCAACGCGCCCGTCGATCCGGAGTCAAGCGCTTCCTTCGAGGGATAGCGATCGTGCACAACCAACAACGTTTTGCCTGCGTTTTCATCGAAGGTCACCGTGGTGACGGTCTTGCCGCTGTCACCCTCCTCGTTGGTCCAAACGAGGCGCGAGTGCGGTGTCACTTCGAGGTACGTGCCGAAGAACTCCATCGTCGAATCTTCGTGGCGAAACACCAAACGATACTGCCCCCCAACGCGAACATCCATTTCGCAGGAAAGCAGGGTTAGCCCATACGATTTTGGTACCCACCACCTCCTGAATAGTTCTGCCTTGGTCCACGCCTCGAACACGAGGCGCGCAGGCGCGTTGACCGTGCGCGTGACGACGAGTTCGCGCTCGGACTTCCGCTCCACCACCGTGCGGTTCTTCGTGGGGGTGGCCTCACTTTCTCTTCTTTACGTCCATTTACTTTCTCCTTCCGTTTCAATTCCTCGACAACAATGTCCAACTCGTCGAAGCGCGCGGCCCAGAGCTGGCGATACCTCTCGATCCATCCCGCCTCTTCTTCCAGTCCACGCAGCCCGAGCTTGCATGTCCGCACGCGCCCAATCTTCTCCGTGGTCACGAGCCCCGCTCGCTCCAAGACGCCTACATGCTTCTTCATGCCCGTGAGGGTCATGTGGAACTTCTCGGCAAGGGCAGTGATCGAAGCGTCCGCACGCCCGAGTTGCTCCAGAACCCCGCGTCGGGTGGCGTCCGCCAGCGCGCCGAACGAGACATCGAAGTGAGGCCGATAATACTGAACCATATGGTTCAGTATACCAGATGGATTGGCGGCGTGCAATGGAGTCTGGACACCCGCTGTGTTGCCAGCCATTCAAATAACTCACGATCAACGGCGAAGTGTCGAGCACCCGGCTCAACATCCCGCATTGTTGGCAACCCGAAAAGTATCCACAAACGGGCTTGTATTGACTGATCCGGCAGACTTCCGGATCGTCGGCAAACAGGAAATCGACAATGCTTGTGTAACTTCCGGATTGCCCGTCATCCGAGAGTTATCTGGTTAAGAACCATTAAAACAAGTTCGTAAAAGTGGCAACAAGGAAGGGTTATCATCAACATCAATTGATCCGTCCTAATCCTTTGCTCGCAGCAATGATCGGGGGAGGCTGTTTATGGAGAACCAGTTCAACCGTCGACGCTTTGTTCAAGCGATTGGGACTGCTGGTCTCTCGGCTGCTCTTAAGAAAATCGCTCAAGGTGCGGAAACATCGAGGGATGATGGCGAACGTCGCTACCGCTTCGTTCAAATTGACGTGTTCACCTCTCGAAGGCTGGAAGGAAACGCGCTTGCCGTCGTACCTGACGCCGGCGGTTTGAGCGACGAAGAAATGCAGGCACTTGCACGGGAGACGAATCTTCAGGAGACGACGTTCGTGTTTCCAAGAAGCGCTGCCACAGAGCGTGAACAGGGAGTGAAGGTAAGAATTTTTGTACCTAACGAGGAGATCCCATTCGGCGGACATCCGACGCTGGGCACTGCCATGGTGCTTCGCAATCTCCAACTGGCAACGTCAAACTCGGAGGTTAGGAACGAAAGCCATATTGGAGAAATAGTGCTTGACCTGCAGGTAGGCAAGATTCCCGTGACTTTCAATGAAGACTCTTCCGGACGTACTTTCGGCGAAATGCACCAAGTAGATCCGATCTTTGGCCCACTACATGAACGGAAACAGATCGCTTCGCTGCTCGACCTTTCGAGCGATGATATTTGCGCGGATGTGCCTATCCAGACTCTCTCTACGGGTCTGCCGTTCATCATCGTCCCGATTAAGAGTCTCGCGACTTTGGAACGTTTAACATTAGCGCCCCCCAGGGCTTACGAATATCTTCGCCAGAACAATCTGCCGAAGGTGGCGGACTACTATTATGTAACCCGAGACACCGGAGACGCGATGATCACTCTCCGGGCGAGGGCGATCTATCCTGAGGGCGAAGATCCCGCAACCGGATCTGCTGCAGGATCCACAGCCGCGTGGATGGTGCGCCACGGCATCATGCAGTCTGACAAGACAGCCCACATCCTTCAGGGGGTTGAGATCAAGCGCCCAAGTCACATTTTCGTGCGTGCCAGTAAAGATGGTGAAACTGTGAAAAACGTGCGGGTCGGTGGCCATGCTGTACAAGTCATGGAAGGGACAATTTCCCTTTGAATGAAAAAAGTGCAAGGTCTCCGGACCTAGCAGGCAGGATCAACAATCGAACTGCGCTTGAATCCAACAGTCACGCACTGGCGGTGAGCAAATGAAACTCAGATTTACCACATGGATTCTGATTTCGGTTTGTTGCGTCGCAACATTAGGAAAGGCACAACAGACGACGGATGTGGCCTACTTCGAAATGGTGCGGGTCAAACCCGGCGACAGCGAAAAATTCGAAGATACGCTGAAACGTCATTGGATATGGCATCAAAAGCAAGGGGAGACATGGAGCTATCTCGTCTGGACTGTGGCTACGGGGAAAAACGAGGGTGCGTACGAGATCGTCAGTTTTGGCCATACCTGGAAAGAAGTGGACGAGTCGAACGCGTTAGTCGCAGGAACGCCCCCTCCAGAGGAAGATCCTGAACCGTATCACCAAACCGTGCAGGAGAGCTATTACAAGTACCGCCCTGAACTGAGCATTGATTCTCACGCGAAGCGGCCCTTGGCAATGGCCTCAGTGACCCAAATTTTGCTAAAGCCTGAAACTGTCCAAGATTTCGAAATTGCTCTTCAGCGGATCAAACAATTTCTTTCCAACACCGGTGGCGCGCCTGCATTCTCAGCGCGGTGGTATGAGCTTGTGACTGGCGGAGGTAGGCCCCAGTTTCTCCTGATCGAGGAACATCGAGATTGGGCAAGTTTTCATGGCAGTACTGAACTGGACGCTCTTAGAAATCTGAATCGGGCCAGCGAACTTCCTCAAGAAATCGTGAAGAGCTTTTGGCAAGCTATGCGTTCTATATATTCGGAAACGTGGCACTATCGTTCCGACCTCAGCCGATTCGTTAGCGGAAAGTGAAGCGTTTATGCTTAAGGGCGGGTGGTCGGCATCCTTACGTTGGGATTACTTCAGGCCAGAATCATGCTGGCAATGGTTTTCCTTTCGTCTCCGATCCTGCAAACGGTGTGACTAGCAAGCCGACGACATAAACAAGGGACATTACAGCAGCGGCGGTTCCGAGGCTGCCGAAGGAAGAGACTAACCACCCAGCCAGGAGCGGACCCCAGGCCGAGATGCTCCGCGAGCTGTCGAACACGAGCGACATCGCCGTGCCCCGAACACGTGTTGGGAAGAGTTCGGGGAGGTAAATCGTCATCCATGCGAATTGGCCGCTGCTGAAAAAGCCGCTTGCGGCTGACATCGCGAGGAGCGCGTAATGATCGCGGACTAACGAGAACAAGCACAACGAGACCAGAAGCGCGCCCAGGTAATACAGCCAAGTAGTTGGCTTCCGCCCGACAGTTCCTACACCAACAGGTCTCCGCACACTTTATCGCATAATCAACGGCACGGACCGCAGGACCACCGTAGGGTCCAGTGAGAAAAGTTCGTATCCACTGGAATCACAGACGTACTATGTACCTGATCAAGCCGGGAATTCTCGCGACATTCTGAACTGCCTGGTTAATTCCAGCGGAACAGATTATGCCGACGCGATCTCTGATCTGAGTGGCTATTCAAATCACATGGCGCCCGTCGATGACGGCTGCGCCAATCTTCGTCGGTACTTCAGCTTTACTTGGCTGGAGCAACAACCCGTGGGTGTGGTGGCAAATCGCTGTTGAAGATCAGATAGGAAATCTTCCATTCGCCAGCTGAACGCTTCAAGAGCACGGTGTATTTCCCCGTATCATCTATGCTTCGGCCAGGTCCCGCGGGGATACTCATCTTGTAAGTTCCCACATCGTATGCGGAATCGCCCGAGACAGTGGCATCT
>JBLNFC010000234.1:0-5177 GCA_050263355.1 Acidobacteriota bacterium | reverse complement strand
CCGCGCTTCGCGTCCAGCGCGCCCTTTTTGTGCTTGATTGTGGCCCATTTTGAATGGCCAGACATAGAAAAACCTCGTGTTTATTGAACTAGGAATGCGCAGGATTCGCCCGGCCGGAGATCAATGGTATGCCTCGATAACAACTGCAGGCAAACCCAAATTATAGCATGTGAGCTCCCGTTCCTCGGCTACTGTTAACTTATGAATTGGGGTTCCCACCCTATACACATTGTCATTCCGAACGGCTTTGGCCGTGAGGAATCTTCTTTTGCTCTTGTGACCAACGATTCACCTGCCCATCACTGCCCGCTCGTTAGGCCCAAGCCTGGACAAGTCAGTTACCCGTATTGAGTCGGCGGGTTTCGGCTTTAGGACTCGCACCGGCTTGACCTCCCGGCTCCGCGTATCGAATCACCTTTTCCTGACGGGACTTATACGCGTACAACACCGCGAGTAACGGCGCGGCCAGCAGCGCTCCCCACCCAGTCCAGATCAGGCCCAGAACTATGGGCGTGAAGATGGAAGCCAGGATCGGTATCTTCGCCGTGCGCCGCATGAAATACGGTTGTAGGAAAAAACCGTCGATCACCACGATGATCGCGTAAAGGATCAAAACGTACAGCGGGTGTTCCCAGTCGCCGAACTTGATTGTGGCCGCAAGCACCGGTCCGATCATGCCCAGCACCGCACCCAAATGAGGCACAAACTGTAAGATCGCCGCCAACACTGCCCAGAACGGGGCCCAGGGTACATGCAAAATCAACAAGCCCACCAGCCAGAGTGCGGCAACCGCCAGCGAATCCTGACCCTGGGCAATGGCCCAGTTCTTCAGTGCTCCACCGGTAATGCGAAAATGTTCGCCAACTTGCATAGTTAATAGGATGCGTTCGCGCGACCCGAAGCGTCTGCGCGTTGGACGCGAGCATCACTCTGACCCCATAAAACCGGTTTTGTCGCCCTAGCTACCCGCCATGGTGACTAGTGCGCAGGCTGTTGCATCCTAAGTTGCACCATGACTGCACGTCGCAGGCCTTCTTGGTGGTATAAACACTCCCTGACGCTGGTCGCCGGCGCTATTCTGATTTTGTGGATCGTACTGTACGCGCGCTCTTCACCGGCGACCCACGCTGGATCATTCTTCGGCAATGCCATCGCCGATTGGACCGGTCTGGTGGTCATGGCCTTGGCAACGAAGCGCCTGTACGAAAAGGGTTCGGCCCAGAGCAAGCAGCCCAGGGGCATCCTGCCAGGCCGCATAGAGGAATTCGTACGCGAACACTCGCTGACCATCTTTTTCCTGATCACAGGTGCCATGTGGTTGGCGGTGTTCATCCACATGGATGCTCAGGGCAAATGGGGACAGGTGGTCGGCAACATCGTCTCAGAGTGGACGCAGATCCTGGGACTTGTGCTGCTGACCAAGAGGCTGATGGAGACCGGTTCGAAGGACAGCAAGTAAAGCGCGTGCAGGCGCCGACTCAGAAGGTCTAAGTCGTTTGCCGTGCATGCTTCCTGCAAGTCAGGCCACCCGCGTAAACTGGGTGCTCCAGGCAGGAGACACAAATGATCAAAACTATCGCGGCACTTTTCATTCTTGCTGCCTCACTTTCTTTCGCGCAAGAGCGGCCGCCCATCACCATACAGTCCAATACGCTCTACGTCGGAGCCGATGGCAAGTTCGAAAGCGCTCCCGACACGGCGCTCGTGCAATTCAACATTTCTGCCCAGGAGGACACGGCCAGGGCGGCTTATGACCGGGCTGCGCGACACGCCGAGCAGATTCGCCAGATAATGCGTTCCAATGGAATCGATCCCAAGAGCGCAGAGATTGGCTACTTCTCGCTGGACCCGGTGTTTGACTACAAGAATCCGAAGCGGAAACTCCTCGCCTATCGTGTGAACTCAAGCGTGCAACTCAAGCTCAAGGACTTCACCAAGGTCGCGCCTATCGTGCAGCAACTCGCCGATACCGATGTCACCGAAAATCAGACCATCAACTACACGCTCGAGAACATCGATGCGGCTAAGGCGAAGGCGGTCGAGGACGCCTATCGTCGCGCTCGCGCCAATGCCGAAGCTCTAACCCGAATTGCAGGCCGCACCGTAGGAAATCTTTCCTACGCTTCTGTTGATACCTTCGAGCCTGTACCCATCATTCAAGGAAAAGTGATGCAGCCAATGATGATGAGGGCCCAAGCCGAAGCTGCGCCACCGACCGCTGAATTCACTCCTCAAAGCATCACCGTCACGGCTCATGTCAATGCGCTATTTGAGTTGAAATAATGAGCCCCGACGTGCCGCTTGCGGCGGCAGTCCGATGCACTCGCTTCAGCCGCGTTGCTCTGAGAGCGCCCCTAATTGGAGTCTTATCGCTTATTTCCTTGGCGACGAATGTTGCTGCGCAATCCTCACCAGCGTCTGCCGTTTATCTCGGTTTCGACCGCAATGTTTACCCCGGAGATGATAGTCTCCCGATTCTCCGCAAGCATTTTGCTTTTTCAGGGTACTGGCTCAACAACCCTCCGGGAGCGACTTCAAATTCATGGGCGGGTAAACGGCAGAAACTTCAGGCCGCGGGTTTCGGCTTCCTCGTCGTGTTCAATGGTCGTAAAGATGCTCAAATCAAAGCAGGAGACCCGGCCGCCCTTGGAAGATCCGACGCCGAATCCGCGACCACCGCCGGGCAGAAGGAAGGTTTCCCTGCCGGCATGGTGATTTTCCTTGATCAGGAGGAAGGTGGGCGTCTCCTGCCGGAGCAGAAAGAATATGTTTACGCCTGGATCGACGGGGTGAATTCCGCGAACTTTCGGGCTGGCGTCTACTGCTCAGGAATTCCGTTCCGCGAGGGCGGCGGCACTAACGTAGTCACCGCGCAAGACATCCGCGAAAACGCAGGGGCTCGAACCATTTTGTATTGGATCACCAACGACGCGTGTCCCCCCTCGCCAGGCTGCACCTTCCGCCCCAGAACCCTAGCCCCTTCTAAGAGCGGAATCGATTTCGCTGACGTGTGGCAGTTCGCGCAATCACCAAAGCGCAACGATGTCGGCCGGAATTGCCCTAAGAATTACAATCCCGACGGTAATTGCTACCCGCCAAACACGAAAGTTCACGTTGATCTCGACACCGCGAATTCGCCCGACCCTTCCCACGGCAGATCGCCAGCGCGTTGAGAGAAGCTAGACTTACCTGGACCAGAAACGGCCATGTCCAACGAGCGCAACCTAGTCCGTGAGAGCTACGATCGGATCGCCGAGGAGTACGCGCGCCGTATTGCCGACGAGCTTCAGTACAAGCCACTCGATCGCCAGTTGCTCGATCGGTTGGCCACTCAGGTTCGTGCCGGTGGCCCGGTTTGCGATATGGGCTGCGGCCCGGGACACGTGGCGAGCTACCTCAAGCAGGCGGGAGTTTCAGTTTGGGGACTCGACTTGTCCCCAGGCATGGTGGACCAAGCGCTACGACTTAATCCAGACATACAGTTCGGGAAGGCAATATGCTTGCTCTCAATCTCCCGGACGGCTCTCTAGCCGGTATCGCCGCTTTTTATGCGATCGTGAATATTCCTAGGAGTTCCCTGCCCGTCGTGTTTTCCGAGATGGCGAGAGTGCTCGAACGGAGTGGAATTCTCCTTCTTGCATTCCACGCCGGCACTGACGTGCTGCGCGAGGAGGAATTGTGGGGATATCCAATAGCGATGGATTTCTTCTTCTTCCAGCCATCGGAAATCCGAAAACTGCTGCAAGCGACAGGATTCGTGGTCGAAGAAGTAATTGAACGCGATCCCTACCCAGAAGTGGAATACCAAAGCCATAGGGCATACATCTTCGCCCGCAGAGCTTAGGGCCGTTCTCGCTTAAAAACTACTTAGCGCTGGCCACGCGCGTACCGTCAATCTCAATGGCCCGCTGGATTACCATTTCAATCGTGGTGCCGGGCTCGAGCCGAACATCATTACCACGCGAGAGCAGTGCGATGGCGGTGCCGACCGCGCCGCCGATGCCGGCTCCGATTGCGGCGCCCTTCCCGCCTTGGCTTAGTCCGCCAATCACTGCTCCCGTTCCCGCCGTGCTGGCCACCGTTCCCACTTTCTCGCCCGTTTGGCTATCCTGACGGATCGTGCCTTCCTCGCCCTTCATGGTGGTCTTGTCAGCGCCCGGCACGTTTTCAACTGCTCCCGGCAACATCACCGTGTAACCGCTCGGATAAATCAAGGTCGTGAAATGAATCAGCAGCTCCGCCCGTCCGTGAACCCGGCCAGGACGTCGCAACTGGCTGATCTTGCCCTGCACATAGGTTCCGGCAGGCACAATCACTTTTTCATTCAACACAAAGGGAAAATTCGTTTCGGCATAGACCGAATCTCCCACACGCGCGCTCTTGGTTGAGATTGCATGCTTAAGCGCCACGGGTATCTTCGAGCCCGCGGGAATAGTCAGTGCATGCGTATCAGCCGATTTCACATCGGGTGGATGCGAACTGTTTGGAGCCTGATTGCTCTGCGCGAATGCGAGAGCTGAAAGTAAGATGGCCGCTAAAACACTGCGCATGAAGCCCTCCTGACCGAGCCCACCCTGCCCCTCTGACCTAGGATGCGGACGCACTATGGATTGGTTGTGGAAGCCTGCGACTTGGTCTTTCGCCTTATACGTTCCACCAGCTCCACACTAGCGCAAGAAGTTTGTCGCTGGGTTTTGACGAAGCCCAGATGCGCCTTGGGCGCACAGTATTACTCTCCCCGCCGCACCTGGTTTTCGCGGACATTGCCCATAAATTGCGATTGCAGTTTTTGTGAGCAAAGTTCTCCGCACACGTGCAGCGTGCCTTCCTTTTGCGCCAGCTCTTCATTCCACGGGGCGAGGTATAAAACCGGTACCTTGAATTGCTCGATTGAGGTCCACATCAGCCACCAACGATCGTGCGCATGCTTCATGATCCCGCAATTGGGACCAGCACACCGGTAATAGCGCTCTCCACCCGGTTTACTTCCGTTGTTCGATGTCATGCCTGGCTCCGAAGCGAATTGCACTTGTGAGCACATTGTATCGAAGTCGCCCGACCCTCAATGCCCTGCAAGTACACACTACTTGTAGATGATGTATTTCTCCCGGATTTTTATGAACTCCTGTAGCTTGTCTTGCCAGTCCTGAGCGATGCGCCGGGGATCCTGGCCCTGC
>JBLNFC010000233.1:0-3066 GCA_050263355.1 Acidobacteriota bacterium | reverse complement strand
CAACAGACCGCCTCACACATAGGATGCAGACAATGTCATTGCGTGAGCCGACCAGCAAGCAATTCGGTTCTTCATCTTCAAATCTTTCCGGCCGACCGACAATGAAATTTCCTCGGGATTTTCTTTGGGGAGTTTCTACCGCTGCGCACCAGGTCGAGGGCGGAAACAACAATCAGTGGTCGGCCTGGGAAGCAGAAGGTCACATCCGGTCAGGGGACAGTTGTGGCCAAGCCTGCGATTGGTGGAACAGCGCCGATCAGGATTTTGACTTGGCTCAACGAATGGGCCTTAATGCACTGAGACTGTCAGTGGAGTGGAGCCGCATCGAGCCGGAGCCGAACCGCTGGGATATGCAGGCTCTAAGCCGCTACAGGGATGCAATGCGGGGCCTTCTGCGGCGGGGTATTCAGCCTATGGTGTGCTTACACCACTTCACTCACCCCCGCTGGTTCGAGGCTGATGGCGCATTCTTGGGTCCGAGGGCGGGCACGATCTTCGAGCGTTTCACCAGGCGCGTCGTGCAGGATCTGGGTGATTTGTGCCAGCAATGGGTAACGTTTAATGAGCCGAACGTCTATGCGGCTCTGGGATATGTTTTGGGTGAATTTCCGCCGGGCACCATCGGCGAAATTAGGACGGCTGTGCGAGTGGCCAATGCGATGACACGCGCACATGCTCAGGCCTATTATGCGATTCACGAATTGCAGCAGAACGCGCGCGTGGGATGGGCGCACAACTACCTCGTTTTCGAGCCAGCCAATCACAGGTCACGCCTTGATCGATGGACGGCCAGGCTTCTGAGCCAGCTTTTCAATGAGATCTTCCTGTCAGCGGTTGAAAACGGCAAGTTGGAATTTCCGCTTAATCTTGCGGATGGCGACGTCGGCAACGCCCAAGGTACCTGCGATTTTGTCGGATTGAACGTCTATAGCCGTTTCCACGTCTCGTTCAGTGCTGAGAAAAGTTCTCAACTTTTTGCTGACGTATTCGTTCCTGCGGACGTTCCGCAAGGCGACAGCGGTGTCGAGAAGCCCTATGGCGAAGCTTATCCGGAGGCAATCGGCGCAGCCGTGAGACGAGCCGCGCGCTTAAAGAAGCCTATTTACATTCTGGAGAATGGAGTGCCCGACGCGCACGACCGAATTCGTCCCTGGCTGCTCGTAAATGCCGTCAAGCAAGTATACGAACTGTTAGGTGACGGTTATGACATCAGGGGATATTTCCATTGGACCTTGATCGACAACTTCGAATGGACAGAGGGCTGGAACCTGCGCTTCGGTTTGGTCGCCCTCGATCCGTATACCCAGGAACGAACTTTGCGCCCCAGCGCGGAAGTCTACAGCGCAATCGTACGCGCTAATGCTCTGTCCCCAGATCTGCTCGAGCGATTTGGGATCGTGGCACCACCCGGTCGCGCCTCCTCATGAACCAGGCTCACACTTCGAAATGCCAGTAGTCGTGATCGCGGAGATAGAACGCCTCCTGGTGAGTGTGGACCGCCGTATTCAGGAAAAGCCGCATCAACCGAAAATGCCCGATACGCTTGAAGCGCCGGTTTGTGGTCGATACCTGCCCGCGAACGATCCTGAAGCGGCGACGCGCGACTTTCTGGCTCAGAAGATAATCTTCCGCATAGAGTGCCTGTTCGTGAAATCCGCCCAACTCGTGAAATCGCGCCCTATCGAAGAGCATGAACATTCCCGTGCTGAACGGCTTGTAGACGCGTGAAAGCTGCTGCATGAAGTTGTTTCCGGTGTATAGCGCCTGGTCCCATGGGGACCCATTTGGGCATGCGATGCTCGTGGTGACGCAGTGCAGCCTTCGGCGCTTCATCAAGTCGACGGCGCGTCGAACCAGCGTGTTGTCCGTCAATTCTATATCTGCGTCGATAAACAGCACGTAGGGCGTAGTCGCCAGTCGCGCTCCAGAATTTCTGCCGACCGCGGGCAATCCTCCAGGTATGATCGAAATGTCAAGCCATTTCCCGTAGCCCAGGGCAATTTCCGCTGTACCGTCCGTCGAAGCTGCGTCAGCCACGTACACCCTCGTACTCGGCATAGCAGGATAGTCCTGCAAAACCAGGGAACTCAGAAGACGCGGAATCAATTTCGCCTCGTTCTTCGCCGGAATAATGATCGTGAGTTCGCTCGTCATACTCATGGATCGCAACCCCCTCTTCATTGATGGTGATGTATGTTGCGCTAGGCTGTGTCCAACTACCGCTGTTGAAATATTGGAGCCCGCCGCTGGCGGCTTGCATCGCCTCATGGGTGTGGCCACAAAAGATACGCTGCACATTGCGCGATTTTGGCGTGTCCTATCGCGCCGGCACTCACCTTGTTCGACATGCGTAGCCATACCGTGTCGAAGCGCTCGAGGAAGCCTACAACTCCCTTGTGTCCAAACGAGAGTTTTTGCAACCGCTCATGGCACGCCGTCAGAAAGCCACTCAGTGCACGATTGTTGACGATGAAGCGGTCAAACTGGTGCCCGTGAATTGCAAGGTGGCGCAGACCACAGTAGTCCCACTCGTATTCCTGATAGTCATTGACTCCGACCAAATGGGACATGACCTCCGAAAGCCCATAATCGTGGTTGCCTTCCACTCACACAACCTCGACGTTACGTTTGGGATTCGAGAGCTTTCGGATATAGCTGAGGAATTGCCAGTGCTCTTTCTTCAAGCGGCGAAAATTAAGGTCGCAGAAGATATCACCGAGGAGAATCAAGCGCCGAAACGACATCGTTCTTAGAGCCTGCAGCGCAGCCTTGGGACGGCTTACCTCGGAACCCAGGTGCAGGTCCGAGAGGATTACCGTGTCGAAGCACGGCGTGGTCATGATTCATGTTCATCGGGATCGTGTTAAAACATGATGAATTTGCCGGTGACATGTCACTCGAAGGTAATGCTTTGAGCTTGGCAAGTGTATGCCGAGGCCGCAGCATTGTTAAAGGACAATGAATGTCACCCTTGGGGGCAGCGGGGGTCGTGCTCACGATAAGGTGATCCTCGACCATTCATTTCGGGAACCGTAGCACGTTGTTTCTGATGTCGCACTCTGTCAC
>JBLNFC010000232.1:0-3258 GCA_050263355.1 Acidobacteriota bacterium | reverse complement strand
ACTGCTTACCCGTGAACATCTCAAACTAGATGCCGTCCTCAGCTACGATTTGCCTCTCGAGAAGGTCGTCGCCAGGCTGAGCGGTCGCCGCACCTGCGCCCAATGCAAGGCGGTTTTCCACATCGAAGCACGCCCACCGAAAGAAGCGGGTGTCTGCGACCACTGCGGCGGCTCACTCTACCAGCGCGAAGATGACCGGCCGGAAGCGATACGAGTGCGGATGCAAGCTTACGAGAAGAGCACCGCGCCGCTGGCTGATTACTATCGGGCCAAAGGCCTGCTCGTGCCTGTCCTCGCTGAAGGAACGCCCGAGGAGATTTTCGCCCGCAGCGTCGCCGCCCTCAAGAAGAGTCGGTAAAAAAGTTGCGGGAGACTGGCGCGCGCGGGCACTTCGAAATTAATCGCGCGCAGGTTTCCTGGCTTCCAGGCGCTCCAGCAGACCGCGAGCGGTCTGGACCGTATCGATATCGGCAAGGCCTTTATCCGTGCGGATGCGCACGATGCGCGGAAAGCGCATGGCGATTCCACTCGTATGCCGGTCGCTGCGCTGCAGGCGGTCGAAGGCGATTTCCAGCACCGTGTCTGGCGGCACCTCAAAGTAGCGCCCATCCTGCCGGAGGGTCGTTCCCAGGAAATGCTCCGTAAGCTTGGCGATTTCGGCGTCCGTCAACCCGGTGTAAGCCTTGCCAATCGTCTTAAGCTCACCGGTGGCGGCATCACGCACGGCGAACGTATAGTCGCTCAGTACTTTGTTTCTCTTCCCGTGACCATACTCCGCTCCGATAACCACGCAATCCAGGGTGGCGAAAGGCCTTTTGAGTTTGAGCCATGCCAGGCCTCTCCGACCGGGCGAGTAGAGGCTATGAGGATCTTTCACCATCAGGCCCTCGTTGCCCCGGGCTCGCGCAACAACGAAAGCAGAGTCGATCGCTTCCACAGAATGGGCCGGCGTCACCTGGGCGAGCTGGAGCTGGGCGGGAACATCGGAGATGCCCTCGAGCAATCGTCTCCGTTCCGCCAGGGGCCGGTCCAGCAGCGAAACGCCGTTGAGCCAAAGTAGGTCGAAGGCGACAAGCTTGATTGGCACTTCCTCGCGCATGAAAAGGTCGGCTTCGCGCCGTCCTAATCGCTTCTGCAGTTCGGCAAACGGAAGCACGCCCGTGCCCGTGCCAGCCACGATTTCCCCGTCCAGAACGAAATCGGCAGCGACACGGCGAATCGCATCGGCGAGTTCCAGGAAGGTAGAGGTGATCTCTTTCAAATCGCGGGAGTAGAGCGCCACGCGCGAATTCATTTTATGCAACTGGCACCGGATTCCATCGTATTTGTCCTCCAGCCAAGCAGTGACTTTGGGTTCGCCGATAGGCGTGGCGAGAATATCTTTTGATTCGGTGTTTCGCTCCTCCAGGCGTTTCCAGATGTCAGCAGCCGTTTCCTCCGGCGAGGCGAGCATGAACCGAATCGGCCGGAACGGCGTCAGCGAAATGGAGCCCAAGCCGCGGTCACTTGCGACTTTTGCCGTCTCACCAAGATCACCCAGCAGGAGGTGAGCGTTGCGAACTAATTCGGGAGATTGCGCGAAAGACTCCGCTATCGCGTCCTCAACCAACCCTTCTTTGAGCCCGATCCTTAGGTCGCTGGTGATGACCTTGACGAGAAATTTGGCCTCCTCGGCAGTGCATCGCTCGAGTGTTCTTCTGAGCATGGGCATTTTGGCGATTGGCCCCTTCGCTGCCAACAACGCGACGAAGCAGGAATGAACATCCTCAAGCCGCAGTGGAGGCGCGAGAGGGGCGCGGCCGTCCAGAAGCTCCGCCGCGGTCTCTCCGAGATCGCTGTGCTTCAGGTAGGCTTGATGAAATGCTTGTTCCGGGAGTCCCGCGACTGCGCAAAGAGCGTCGCGTAGAACGGCCCATCCGAGTTGGAGCACCTTGCCTTGGGCGGGCGGAAATGGGCGGCCAGTAAACCAGGTAACAGCCCATACCAAATCGTCGCTCTCAATGGTCTTAAGGTAGGCAGCCAGCACCCGGACCTTCTCGAGCTTTCGGTTTTCGTTGCGGATAAGTTGGCACGTCTGTGCAAAGGCTGCGAAGGAGTCGGGGGGAAGCTCGGAATTGAGAGCGGGCACCTCGCCTGAGCCCATTTCAGCCACGATGCGTTGCGCGGTGGTCGGCTTTGCAGGCGCCGCAGCCAAGGGGAGCGCGAATTGCTCGTCGCAGCTAAGAGCCCTGGCGTCATGGCCCATTTCTCGCAACGTTTGGGCGAACTCAGCCGCAAAACCGTGCAGCGTATAGATGCGTTTTGGTCCTACGCGTTTTACCAGCTCGAGAAGGTCGGGGAAATCGGCATGGTCGCTTAGCGGGAAAGCGGCATCACATTGGTAACGGTACTTGCAATTGGGATCCACGGCCCACCCCGTGAGGACCGCAGTGCGCACTTTTCCTAAATTTCGGAGCATGGCCGAGCCAATAACGTTGGGCGGACAGAGGAGGACCTTGCCGCGAGCGCTTCCGGCTACGTAGGGCTCGTATGGGGGAAAGCACTGTCCAAATTGCTCGTAGATCTTCGTCAGGCGAAATATAGAGCCGTGGAGCATAAGCGGCAGGCCCGCCTCGCCGAGGCAGCAGAGCAATTCCTGGCTTTTCCCAAGCGAATAACCGAGCAGGACTGGTGTTTCATCGTTGTCGAGAGCTTCCCGGCAAAACCGCACGACCGACCTCAGAATGTCGTTTGCGGGCGGAAATACGTAGTGCGGCTTGCCGAACGTGGTTTCCATAATGAGCAAGTCGGCCTGACGCGGCTCACACGGCTCGGCCGAGAGACCTCGCCGCAGCTTAAAATCACCCGTGTAGAGCAACGTCACGCCGCCGGCGCGAATTAATGACATGGCGCTTCCAAAGATGTGGCCTGCAGGCAGAAGCGTGATTTCGAAGTCCTCCCCGCGTCGCTTGAAATGTTTCGTCTCATCGAACGGGAGCACATGCTCGTTTCGAATCCCAGGCAAACGCGCCTGCATGAGCCGGGATGTCGGTTGACTGACGATTATCTCTGGGTGGTCGGCCACATGGTCAGAATGAGCGTGGCTGACAAAAACCAATTCGGGCTGCGGTTCGTGCGCATCCAGCCAGAGTCCCAACTGTTGCAAATACACCGCACCGTCACGGAATTGGATGGTGAACTCCGACACTTTGAAAACTATGCGTCAGAGGGGTATAGTCAACCAGTCCGTGCCCCGCGCCGGCTTCGCCGCGGCTTCCA
>JBLNFC010000231.1:0-4330 GCA_050263355.1 Acidobacteriota bacterium | reverse complement strand
CGCATTCAATCTTCACCGTACGCTGGGCAGGTAAAATGAAGTGATTCCATTCTTCCCATGAAGCATCATAGGAGACGCTCATGCCGGATCTCAGACAAGGATGTGCGACAGGAAAGACCGTGGAAGATACAGCGGCAGCCGATGCTCTGGTTCTATTCGGGCCATGGGGACTTGGCTCAATCGAAGCGTTGTTGAGGACGGACGCGTTCCTTGGTCCGATGCATTCATGCGAGTAAAGCAGTCGCACTTGATTGTTGTTCCATCGACCGCTGAAGTATAGTTTCCGACTCCAAGAGGTGCGTCCCTGCCGGAGTTTTCACCAAATGGCAATTCGCATTGGTCTAATTGGCGGTGGGAATATTACGGAGACTCACGCTCGTGCGGTTCGTTCAATGCAGGACGCGGAAATCACGGCCGTTGTTGGAAGCAATGCGGAGAAAGTGAACCGTCTCTGCCGTGAGCACGGCGGACAACCATTTCTGGACTTTCAGAAATTTCTCGATCACCGTCCTATGGACATGGTGATAATTGGCAGTCCTTCGGGTCTACACGCACATCAGGGGGTTGCCGCGGCGCAACGCGGCCTGCATGTTCTGACCGAGAAGCCCATCGACATAAGCACGCAACGCGCTGACGCCTTGATTCAGGCCGCACACCGATTTGGAGTGAAGCTCGGGGTCATTTTCCAGGATCGCGTCAAGCCGGAAATTTGCCGGCTCAAGGAGCGGGTGAGCAGCGGCGTCTTAGGTAAAGCAATCTTGGCCGATGCGCGTGTGAAATGGTACCGGCCTTCCGAATACTACGGGAGTTCGCGCTGGCGCGGGACGCTTGCTCTCGACGGTGGGGGTGCGCTGATTAACCAGGGAGTTCACACGGTAGATCTGCTGCTTTGGCTTCTTGGCGACGTTGTTCGCGTGCAGGCGCGAACAACAACCGCGTTGCATAGGATTGAAGGGGATGACACGGCAGTCGCAATTCTCGAATTTGCAAGTGGTGCGACCGGAGTTCTTCAAGCGACAACCGCCGCCTATCCGGGCTATTCGCGGAGAGTCGAACTTACGGGCTCAGAGGGTACGCTAATCCTTGATAATGATCGTATTGTTGCAACAGATCTGCGGTCGAAGCCTGCTGCGGAAGCATGGGACATTTCGCCCACCCCGTCCGAGAGTGCGTCTTCTCCTGTGGTGAGCGATTTTCGCTGGCACCAGGCCATGCTGGAGGATTTCATCCGCGCTGTGAGGCAGAACAAAACACCTGTCTGCAATGGGCACGAGGGTCGGCGTAGCCTGAGCGTCATTGAAGCGATCTACCGCTCTGCCAAGAACTCAAACTGTGTGGCAGACGTCTACAACGAGTTGCACTCACCGACGCAATAAGAATTTTGCGAGCCACGATGAATCCTCCGCGGCCCATCACAACCGCTTGGTTGCCACCATCAGGCGAACCCGACGCGGTAGCCAACCAACCAGGCAGAACAATCCAAAAAGCGGGACTCTTTCGATGGATCATCTGCACACTCCTGCTGCTCGGCGTAACGAAGAACTACATGGATCGCCAGGTCCTAGGACTGCTCAAGACTACCCTGCAACATGAATTCGGCTGGACCGAGATCGACTACGGCAATTTGGTGTTTGCATTTCAGGCAGCCTACGCTGTGGGCCTGGTTACGATGGGTCGAGTAGTGGATCGGTTGGGCACGCGTCTTGGCTACGCTCTCGCAATGGTTTTTTGGAGTCTGGCTTCCATGGCACATGCGATCCGAAGCTCGCTTGGCAGCTTCGTCGTGGCGCGCTCAGCGCTGGGATTTGGGGAGGCAGGGGTTTTCCCCGCCAGCATTAAAGCAGTAGCCGAATGGTTTCCAAAACGCGAGCGGGCCATGGCCACGGGAATATTCAACGCGGGTACAAATGCGGGAGCAATTATCACTCCCCTGATGGTGCCTTGGATCACGCTGCACTGGGGCTGGCGTTGGGCCTTTGTCATCACCGGCGTTCTAGGATTCCTGTGGCTAGGTTTCTGGTTGCGACTCTATCGAAAGCCGGAACAACATCCGCGCGTCCGCAAGGAGGAACTCGCGTATATCTGCAGTGACCCGCCAGAATCCCTAACCAGAGTTAAATGGGCCAGCCTGCTTTCGTTCCCTCAGACATGGGCCTTCGCCACGGCTAAATTCATGACCGATCCGATCTGGTGGTTCTACTTGTTTTGGATACCTGATTTTCTTCAACGCAAACATGGGTTGGCCCTGATTCAGATCGGGGTACCAATCATGGTAATTTATGTGATCTCCGATGTTGGCAGCGTCATGGGCGGATGGATGTCGTCATGGCTGATTGGCCGCGGCCAGAGCGTCAACTCGGCGCGCAAACTTACCTTACTGCTGTGCGCCCTTTGCATACTTCCCATCATGTTCGCTTACCGGATCGATAGTACTTGGGGAGCGGTCTTGTTGATCGGGTTAGCCGCGGCAGGTCATCAGGGGTTTTCGGCCAATCTGTTCACTCTGACCTCAGACATGTTTCCGACGCAGGCTGTTGGATCGGTGGTTGGCACTGGTGGAATGGCGGGTGCGGTCGGTGGCATGTTCATCGCAAAGGTGGTTGGATATGTCCTGCAGTCAACGGGCAGTTACATGGTTCCGTTCCTCATCGCCGGTTCCGCATACTTCATTGCGCTGGCCGCGATTCAGATCCTTGCGCCCAAGCTCGAACCAGCCAAAATCACTGAGACGCGATTGTGAATGCCATGAACGAACAAACGCTATCGTCTGAGCAGATCCGATCCTGCGTGGAAGAAGTTCTGGCCTCGACAGATCTCATTGACGTCCACACTCACCTGTTCGCCCCCGCGTTTGGCAATCTCGGCCTATGGGGCATCGACGAACTATTGACCTATCACTACCTTGAAGCAGAGTTTTTCCGTTCGTCCGACATGCCTCCCGAGCGCTATTGGAGGCTATCGAAGACAGAGCAGGCCGATGCCGTCTGGCAAGCACTGTTTGTGGAGAACACTCCGATCTCAGAGGCGACGCGCGGAATCATCGCTGTTCTCAAGGCTTTCGATCTGCCAACCGGAAGCCCCGACCTTGCGGAAGCGCGATCATTCTTTCGGAACCAAAACTTGGAGGCGCACATCGCGCGAACACTGCGTATGGCGGGAGTCAGCACGGTGGTCATGACCAACGATCCGCTGTATCCCGCAGAACGGGAACTGTGGATGAACGGCGTACTGCCCAACCCGCAATTTGAGGCCGTGCTGCGTCTCGACCGAATCGTGCGTGATTGGCCGGGACATTGGCAGATTCTGGAGAAAGACGGTTATGAAGTCAACTCCCAAGTATCGGGAAAAAGCGTCAGCGAACTCCGGAGATTTCTCTCCGACTGGCACAAGCGTATGCAGCCCGTTTACATGGCGATTTCGCTGCCTGATACCTTCCAGTTCCCCGAGAAAACACTTCAACGCAAGATTCTCCGCGACACAGTACTGCCAGCATGCCGAGAGTTCGACCTGCCGCTCTCTCTGATGATTGGTGTGCGCTACCAGGT
This sequence comes from Acidobacteriota bacterium, assembly GCA_050263355.1. Taxonomy (GTDB): domain Bacteria; phylum Acidobacteriota; class Terriglobia; order Terriglobales; family Acidobacteriaceae; genus Gp1-AA122. The sequence continues at coordinate 785 of JBLNFC010000231.1, read as the reverse complement.
AAACCCGCGAATCCGCTTGGCCGGTGACGGCGTGGGCAGAGCAGACCTCCGCGTCGTTGAGAACCTATGCCGTGACTTTCCCGACAACCGCTTCCTGATCAGCGTGCTGAGCCGCGAGAATCAACACGAACTATGTGTTTACGCCAGAAAGTTCAGTAACCTCATACCGTTCGGTTGTTGGTGGTTCCTGAACAATCCTTCTATCGTGGAGGAGATCACGCGGCAGCGTGTCGAAATGCTGGGAACAACTTTCATCCCACAGCACTCCGACGCCCGAGTTCTCGAGCAAGTCATCTACAAATGGCAAAGTACGAGGGGCATCATGATCGGCATTCTTCACGACGCATACCAGCGGCTATGGCGTGATGGGCGCGCGTTCACTCGTAACGACATTGAGCGGGATGTCAATCGCCTTTTTCGTGCCAACTTCGAAAAATTCACCAGACTTAGTGAAAGGGCCTCACGGGCAACCTAACGCCTTCCGCACACCTCCTGCCTGCCTGCTACCTACGATTGGTTTAATTTGAAAGAATGGGTAATAACAAAAGGAGAAAGATGAAGACACGGTTATAGAGTTGATTTCATGCGGTAAATGACAAGTAGCAATTAATAAAAATACCAGCGTAGATAACGAAATGAATCCGGAAGGAAGGCGGAGAGTTGAAGAGGAAAAGTTCGGTACCGGGCCTTGAATGCCACACTCGTAGTATGAAATAAGTGTTTGGCCATGAGGCATTGCGAAACTGGAGTTTAACAACAAATTTTACAGCCCCGAGCTGATAGCG
>JBLNFC010000230.1:0-3457 GCA_050263355.1 Acidobacteriota bacterium | reverse complement strand
AACAAACCACGGTCCAAGGCGACGGACAAACTGGCTTCACCGTTCAAATAGCGGCCATGAAACATGCGCAGACCGATCTGCTCCATGGGCATGCTGACCTGCGCGTTCAACTTCTCTCCCTCAATCGTTAAATAGACCTTGTTAGAGAGCCCCTGAAAGTCTGCTCGCGTTGAGATGATCGCGTTTAGCTCCTGCGAGGTGAGCTCCAGGGGAGGAGTGGGCCGCCCAGTACTTACGGCATCCTGGAAAGCGTCAATACGGTGCTGGAGTTCTTCCACTTGCGCAGCGGTGAGTTCACTTCGTGGTAGCGGAACTGGCTTGGTATCGGTGTACTCGTTGAGGACTTTCTTGAACATGTGCACGCCCAGAAGGAAGGCGACGAGAATCGCGACCATGCAGACGATCCCGGCGATGCACCCATAGAAATAACATCCATGGCGAGCCTTGGCCGGCGGTGAGGAAGGCTCAATCATTCGCCTCGGGCTGTTTGCCCGGCCCTTGTCGTCCGACGATTCTGGGGCGTATGCCCGACCAATGGACAGGTGTTTTGGGCGGTATCGGAGGGGGAGCCGGTGGAGAAGGCGGCGAAGGCGGCACGGGCTCCAACTTCTGGGTGTGTGCCGCCAGCCACTGTTCGATCCGAGTTGCGGAGGCTCCAATTTTCCCCTCGGGAACGTTCACCTCTCCGATTTTGAAGTCACCAAGACCTTTGAGGGCATCAAGGGCCTGGCCGGCCGATTTGACCACTTGTTCCTGCCAGCGTTCGGTGCTCGTTGGTGTCGATGTGTAACCGTTCACCAGCCATTCGAGCTTGCCGGTATCAGTATCGACCACGAGCCCGTGAACTGGGATTTTAGGGCCCAGCAAAGGACTCTTGCGAACCAGATCGACAGCTTTGATTACATTTTGCCTGACACTCCCAAAAATGCCGAAGTACTCGTTTAGGTTGTCGGGCAACAAGTGGCGCTCTACACCCACGGCTTGGAGCGCATCCAGCAGTTGCAGAGTCGATGTCTTTCCTACCAGGCAATCGGTGTGGCCGATAATCGCCACCTCTTTGCCTCCCTTAATCGCACAGGCAAGAGAGACTGACCGCATGGTGCTGCTCAACGGGCCGGTGATGATGTTCCCCGCATTCCGCAACCAGACGAAGCTGTCGGGGGGGACCGCGAGGACTTGCGGGAAAAGCGCGTTTAAGCGGGCATCGATACACGTCAGCGCCACCAGGGGCAACTCGCCCTCAAAGTCAGCCGGATGCAAACCCGCCTTGGAGTCTCCGCCCACGGCGCGGTGGTTCGCGTCAATGATGGCTTCCATCAGGCGCATATAATGTCATCAAAAACAGCTTCGCATCTCACCTCAGCCTGCCCGTGGATCTTTGGGGCGGGCGACAAAGAAATAAATCAGTGCGCCGAGAAAATGGACAAAGATGATCACTATTACCCAGATAATTCGCTCGGTATCACTGAGGCCCTTGTTCGTGATGGCGTGGACCAGCATCCAGATCCAAAAGGCGAGGAGAGCCAGCGCGACCAACCCGCCCACCACAAACGCTAAAAGGCCAAGTATTCCGGAGATCATGCGTTACTTCTTGATCTCGATCTCGGAAGTACCCGCCGCTCTTCGCAACGCCGGCACTTGCTCGAGCAGTTTTTCGAACTTAATCCCGGTGAGACTTTCGATTACCGGTGGCAACTGAGCAATGATCTGGGTGACGTCGCCGGTCAATTTGCTGGCCCCGCCGCCGGCGCCGTTTCCTGAATTGATGATCACCATCTTCTCCGTGCGGGAGAGTGGCTCGCTGATCTTTCCGGCGACTTCTGGCAGGACGCGGATGATCATTTCGACCACTGCGGCTTCGTTGTATTGCTTGAACGACTCGGCTTTGACGCGCATCGCTTCGGCTGTGGCTTTGCCCTGGGCCTCGATGACGGCAGCCTCGGCAAGACCTCTTGCCTTCTGAGCATCGGCCTCGGCAACGCCGGTTGCCTTGGTCACATCCGCATTCGCAAAACCGGTTGCCTTCGTGGCCGAAGCCGCACCGGCAGCCTCGGTCTCCAACTGGAACTTGCGGGCATTGGCCAGGGTTTCGACCTTGTACCGCTCCGCGTCTGCGGGCTTCTGGACATTGGCCTCCAACTCTCTTTGCTTGCGCATGATTTCCTGCTGCTGCAGCTCGATCTGCTTCTGTTTTTCGATGATCGTAACCTGCACTTCTTCGGCTTTGACGAGCTGGCCCGTCTTGTATTTCTGCAAATCGTAGGCCAGGTCGGATTCGGCCTTTTTCTGATTCACCGCCGCCTGATATTGAGCCAGGTTCGACTTATAGTCGCGCTCAGCTTCCGCAATTTTTGTGTCTGCGGCAAACTTGGCCTCCTGCCCTGCTTGGATGGCTTGCGAAGACTTTATCGTAGCATCGCGGTCGGCTTCGGCCTGCGCGATTTGAGCATCACGTTTGACCTGGGCGATGCGCGGCTTGCCGAGAGCATCCAGGTAACCCTGTTTGTCGCGGATATCGCGAATGGTGAAGCTGACAATGCCCAACCCCATATTGGCCATGTCACCGGCAGCCACTTCCTGCACTTTTGAAGCAAACGCATCCCGGTTCTGATAAATATCTTCCACGGTCATCGTGCCCAAAATGGCACGCAAATGACCCTCCAGGGTCTGCGTCGCGATGTTTTTGATGTCATCGACGCCTTTGCTCAGGAATTGCTCGGCGGCGGTGGCAATTGAAACATCGTCGCCCTTCACTTTGATCTGGGCTACGCCATCTACCAATACCGGGACACCTTTGCTCGTGTAGACTTCGGGGGTTTGCACATCAATCGTGAGCAGTTCCAACGAAAGAAGGTCGACCTTCTCGAAGACCGGCCAAACAAAGACGCCGCCGCCTTTAACTATCCGGAAGCCGACGTCCCGAGCGGTCCCGTCCTGTTCAGTGAGTCTGTGCTTCCGGCCGGAAATAACCAGCACCTGGTTAGGCCCGACCTTCATATAACGGCTCGCCCAAATGCCAATGAATATGAAAAAGACAAACAGGACGGCAGCGACGCCGCCGATCACCCAAGGCGTCGTAAGTTCAGCTAGAAGTATTGGGGAGGTGTTCATAAACAAGTGAAGATTTTTATTGGTGATTACGGTTACGTGAGGCTTTCGACAAAGTACTGGTTCCCTATTATTCGCGTGATGCGCACTGCTTTCCCGGCAGGCACCGGACCGCCCGTTTCTGTCCGAGCCGGGGCCGTGTAGCGGGACCCTCCCTGGACGTAAGAAATCTCTCCGACGCCGTTGAGGGGTATCGGCGTGACGATCGCCGCCGTGTGCCCAATCAAGTCGGCCACGGTGGATTCGCTGGAGCTTTGGGTCTTGTTAAACATAAAGTTGAACAAGAGAAATGCCAGGCCGGCCATCAATCCTCCCGCCACCGCCGAAATCGGGGCGCTCACCCAGACAG
>JBLNFC010000229.1:0-11354 GCA_050263355.1 Acidobacteriota bacterium | reverse complement strand
TGACGAATATTAGGAACATTCCGCTAAATACCTTCGTATTAATGACTGAATGACGGCGGCGCACACTCTTTGCGGCAGGAGGCGGTTGTGAACGGTAACGGCAATGGTAAGAAGAAACGGCGTAAGCGAATAATTTATATCGTGGTGGGCGTAGTCCTGCTCTTGACCGTGGTAGGCGGACTTATCGCCGCGACCAGCAGCAATACCAAAATTGACCCCTCCAAGTTAGCCAAAGTGGAAAAAGGCGATCTCGCCAAAAGCGTTGTGGCGACGGGAAAGGTTGAGCCCATCACCAAAGTCGAAGTGAAGTCGAAGGCCAGCGGAATCGTTAAAAAGCTGCTCGTTGATGCCGGTGATCGGGTCAAGAAAGGGCAACTTCTTGCCCAACTAGACAAAGAGGAGATTTCCGCCCAAGTAGCGCAGTCACACGCCGGCCTGCAAGCCGCCCAGGCTAGTCTTAAAAGCGCCGAGGCAGATTTCGAGCGCGCCAAGGTCGACGCCGAAGGTCCCGACGTACCACTTCTGAAGCGAGCCTATGAGCGTGCCACAGGAATGGCGAAAGACGGCGTGGTCTCAACGTCTGCCTTGGAGGATGCGCAGAAAAATTACGAGATGGCGCTTAACAAGCAGAATGGCGCCAAGGCTCAAGTTACCGTCCTGAAGGCAAAGATTGCTCAGGCCGCGGCGCAGGTTGCGCAGGATAAAGCCAATCTCGAGCAGTTGGAAGAACAGCTCAGCTATACCGACATCATTTCCCCCATCGACGGTGTGGTCCTGTCGCGCAACGTCGAAATGGGTGATGCCGTTAGCTCCATACTTGTCCTGGGATCTTCCGCCACCCTCGTGATGACGCTCGGCGACACCAGCGAGGTGTACGTAAAAGGCAAGGTCGATGAGAGCGACATCGGAAAGGTTTATCTGGGCCAGCCCGCGCGCATCAAGGTCGAGTCCTTCAAAGACAAGACCTTCAGCGGCAAAGTCACCAAGATCTCACCCATGGGGGTCGAGAAGGACAACGTCACGACGTTCGAGGTTCGCGTTTCCATCAACAATCCTGGCGGCGAACTGAAGGCGGAAATGACAGCGAACGCGGAAATCATCCTGGAAGAGCACAAGAACGTGCTGCAGATTCCAGAAGGTTCGATCGTTTACGACAATCAGAAAAAGGCCTCTGTCGAAGTTCCTGACCCTAAGGGCAAAGAGGGTAAGCGCAAAGTCGCGGTGAACATCGGGATCTCCAACGGAGCAAAGACCGAACTGTTGAGCGGCTTAAAAGAGGGCGACCAGGTCGTTCTGCAGTAGGCGGGCATCAGGTCTCAGATCAGGTATCAGGTTCAGTGACTTTTCGTAAGCACTGGATAGGGATTGCGGGCTAAATTCGCAATCCCGACCTGACCTGACCGAGACCTTCTTTCTTAGAGCGCGTATGAACTTCAGTGAAATCCTTCGCCAGACCGTAGCCACCTTCCGGGCCCACAAGATGCGCATTTTTCTCACCATGTTCGGCATCGTGTGGGGAATCGCATCTGTGATCATCCTGGTCGGCCTCGGAAAAGGCTTCAGCGTGGACCAGAAGGAACACATGAAGACTCTGGGAAAGGATCTGGTGATCGTGTGGGGCGGTCGCACCAGTTCCCAGGTGGGAGGTTTGGCGGCTGGCCGCGAAATTACGCTTACCGTCGACGACGCTCGCCTGATTCGGAAGGAATGCTATTTCGTCAAGAATGTCAGTCCGGAATTGCGGCGCACCATCCCCGAAGTCAGCCAGTTCAACTCCGCCAGTCGCGGAGTTGTGGGCATCTGGCCAGCCTATCAGGACTTTCGATCGTTGCTGCTGAGCGAAGGCCGTCTGATTACAGAGGAAGACGAACGCGACGGCCGAAGGGTCATCATCTTAGGACACGCCGCGCGGCGTCAGCTGTACCCGGGGCAACCTGCGGTTGGATCAACGCTCCTGGTCAAAGGTGTTCCCTATATCATCGTTGGCGTTCTCAAGGAGAAGAAACAGAATTCGAACTATAGTGGCCCCGACAACGATTTCCTTTTTGCGCCCTACTCCTCGGTTAGCCGCGATTTTCCGCCTCCGGTCGACAAGCCCGGCATTCTCAAAGGATTTCTCGATAACATCGTTTTTGAAGTAGCCGACCCGGAGCTGCACGAGCAGGCGGTCACTCAAGTCCGGCGCGCTCTCGGGCGCTTGCACCACTTTGAAGGAAAAGACAAAGACGCCCTCTTCATTTGGGACACGATGGACGGCGCCAAGCAGTTGAAGAAGATCTTCGATATCGTGACACTCTTCTTCGGATGTGTCGCCGTCGTAACTCTGTGCTTGGGTGGCATCGGCGTAATGAACATCATGCTGGTGTCCGTCACGGAACGCACCCGCGAAATTGGTGTGCGCAAAGCCATAGGCGCCACTCGAGGAGACATCTTGCATCAGTTCTTTGCGGAATCCGTGCTCCTGACTACCGTCAGCGGGCTCCTCGGGTTGACCTTCGGCACCGGCATTTGTTTGGCCCTCAAAGCAGTGCCACTGCCCGACTTCGTGCCGCACCCGATCATCTCGCCGATTTCGATTGTCGCGTCGGTATTTACGCTTTCGATAATTACTCTTACCGCCGGAATGTATCCGGCCCAACGTGCAGCGGAGATGACTCCTGTCGATTCGCTGCGTTATGAGTAGAAGCTCGTTCAGGAGGATGCAGATGTTCACGTCGTTCAGAAAAGGCTTTGTGGCAGCACTTACCGTGACCTTGCTCGCTGCTACTGCTTCAGCTTCTGTGCAGGGACAGTTTCAGCGCACCTACCAGGTCACCGGTCCAGTTGAACGGGAAGTACTCACGCATTCCGGGGATATCATCGTGCGCGGCGGTCCGGCGGGAACCGTCTCCGTTTCAGGCAAGATTCACGCGGGTAACAACTGGTTGGATATGAGATTACCGAGCCATCAAAGTGCTGACGTCCAAGAACTGGAGAAGAATCCTCCGATTCGCCAGAATGGAAACAGCATCCACATCGACTACGTGAACATGCGGAATATCTCAATCGACTACGAGATCACCGTTCCAGAAAACACCAAAGTTCACAACCGAACCGGTTCTGGCGATCAAACACTCGAAAACCTGCACGGCGACTTCGATCTGGAAAGCGGCTCGGGTGATATGCGCTTACACGACCTCAACGGAGAAATTCGCCTGCACACCGGATCGGGAGATGTTGAAGCCCGCAATGTTTCCGGCCCCGTGACTGCCCGCGCGGGCAGCGGCGATATCAGCATCGAGCAGAACGCGAAAGCCGATGTCGATGTCCAGACTGGCTCCGGCAACATTAACTTGCGCGGCCTGCAAGGCGGTCTCCACGCGGAAGCTGGCAGCGGAGACTTGACGGTCGAAGGCCGCCAAAGCGCCGGCTGGCAGATCCGCACCGGCTCGGGCAATGTTCAACTGCGCTTACCGTCAGATGCGGCCTTCAATCTCGACGCAAATACCAGCTCGGGATCCGTCATCGTAGATCAACCAGTGACTATGACCGTCCAGGGAAAAGTTCAGGAACCGCGCAAAGCGATCAACGGCTCCGTTCGCGGCGGCGGTCCGCTGCTCGCCGTTCATACCGGCTCAGGTGATGTGCACATTGAATGAGCGCGGCAACGCGCAGGAGGTTCCGCCTATGAGGCGCCACAAATTCAATCCGGCGATCTCGATTCTGGTTCTCTTATTCTGCCTTCCATCAGTTCCCGCGTTTGCGGCCGCAGAAGGCAATTTCCAGCGAACACTGAGCGTCAACGGCCATGTTGATCTCGACGTAAGCTCCGGTTCCGGCAGCATCACGGTGCACACTGGATCAGGCGATAAAATCGAAATTTCCGGACACATACGGGTCTCGGACTGGTTCGACAGCGCCGCGCAACAAAAGGTGAAGCAGCTCGAGAACAATCCTCCGGTGCAGCAGAGCGGAAACTCCATCCGCATCGGTCACATCAGCGATTTCTCTCTGCGCCGTAACGTCTCGATCAGCTACGAGATCACGGTTCCGCCCGATACAGAACTGAAGTCGCATGCCGGCTCCGGCAATCAGACGATTGACGGCATACGCGGACCTCTCGATCTCGATGCCGGATCAGGCAGCCTGAAGGCCACGAATATCGGCAGCACGGTGCATGCGGAGACCGGGTCCGGCGACATTTTTCTTGAACATGTCAAAGGAAACGTACGGGCACATGCGGGTAGCGGCTCCATCCGCGCCGACGACATTGGCGGCGGCTTCGAAGGCAACACCGGCAGCGGACACATCAACCTCACCCAGTCGGCGCCCGGCGCGGTACGCGCAGAGACGGGCTCCGGTGGAATGGAACTCCACGGCGTGCGCGGCTCACTTGAGGCTCGCGCCGGTAGCGGTGGCATTTCCGCGGAAGGGCAACCCACCGGCGGTTGGATGGTGCACTCCGGGTCGGGCGGAATCAAACTCCACTTCCCTACCGACGCGGCCTTTGATCTGAATGCGCGGACGAGCTCCGGTTCAATTTCTCTCGACCATCCTGTGACCGTACAAGGACAAATTGGACGCAAAGAGATTCGCGGCAAGGTGCGGGGCGGCGGCGTCCCGGTAGAAGTGGAAACTGGATCGGGGAACATTCAGATCCTTTAAAAACTTGTGACCTGAAACTGGAAACCGATGTTCTTGAAAGAACTCATCTCGCAAGGCTGGCAAGCGCTGCTGCGAAACCGGCTGCGCTCTACCCTGACCATGCTGGGTATCGTCTGGGGGCTCGCCTCAGTTGTGCTCTTGCTTGCTTACGGGCAAGGCCTCGGAGGCAGTGTCCTGCATGCTTTCCTGAACATGGGCAACAATGTGATCGTGCTCTGGCCTGGTCAAACCAGCCTGCAAGCCGGCGGGCAACGGGCCGGGAAGAAAGTGGAATATGAGTACGCCGATGTCGAGGCAATCCGCGATGAAGTTCCCATCATTCGCGCGGTGAGCGCCGAATCTTCGACAAGCTTCGGATACAAGATCGGTACCCGGGTGGTCTCCATCCAGACACGCGGAGTCGAACTCCCCTATGGACAGATGCGCAAACTCACCCTAAGCGACGGCCGTTACTTCACGGAAAACGATTTCGTGCAGCACAACCGGCTGGTCATTCTCGGCTACGAAGCTGCGCGCCGAGTCTTTCAGGGTGCTCCGGGGGTAGGGCAGAGCGTAAACATCGGTGGCCTGGATTTCACCGTGATAGGCGTAATGCGCAACAAGATCCAGGACTCGATGTACATGGGACCTGATAATGAAGACGGATTCATTCCCTTTGCGCTCTTTCGCGATTTAAAGAACCTCAAGGATCCCGACGTTATCGTCATTCAGCCGACCGCTCCCGAGCTCAACAAGAAAGCTCTCGCTGCCGCTCGCGAGGTCGTCGCCCGCCGCCATCATTTTGACCCAAAGGACGACAAAGCCGTTCCCGCCTGGGATACCATTGAAGACCGCGCCATGATTAATGCGTTTTCCCTGGGTCTGCAAGCCGTTCTCGGGCTTATTGGAATGGTTACGCTGGGTGTCGGCGGAGTTGGCGTGATGAACATCATGCTGGTATCGGTCACCGAACGGACCCGCGAAATCGGTCTGCGAAAGGCTCTGGGAGCCCGTCCGCGGCACATCCTGGTGCAATTCTTATTGGAAGCCCTGGTCTTGACCTTTGCAGGCGGTGTGATTGGCATGGCCCTCGCCATCGTTCTCGCGTGGCTCATTCCTCCCATGCCTCTATACAGCGAGTTATATAAGACCGCCAATCATGAAGGCGACATTTTGCTGCAGACCTCCGGGAGTGTCATGGCTGTTTCGTTTATCATCTTGTCACTCGTCGGGATTACGTCTGGCTTCTTCCCCGCCTTGAAAGCTTCGCGCATGAATCCCATCGAAGCATTGCGGTACGAATGAGAATTTTCCAAGCGCTACAAAGTCTCACGAGAACTTATTTACCTGCTGCCTTAATTACCTGCGTGCCTTGACTGCTTGTCACCTTGGCGTTTAACTTCACTTCTTCGGGAAAATTCAGCGCGGTTGCAGAGAGGATTTCGTGGCTCGTCGGCCTATCGTCACCCTGACCACCGATTTTGGCACTCAGGACCACTTCATCGGAACCATCAAAGGCGTCATTCTGGAAAACGTTCCGGAGGTGCAGTTCGTTGACATTTCGCATTCGGTTCAGGCTTTTGACGTCTTCGATGGTGCGCTGACGATTGCGCAGGCTTACTCGTATTTCCCGAGCGGCACGGTTCACTTGGTGGTGGTTGATCCGGGTGTAGGAACTGAGCGCAGGCCGATCGCTGTATCTACCGAAAAGTACACGTTCGTAGGACCTGATAACGGCGTCTTCTCGATGATTTACGACCGAGAAGCCAGGCTGAGCGTTCGACACATCACAGCCGAACACTACTTCCTTCAGCCGGTGAGCAACACCTTCCACGGTCGCGACATTTTTGCTCCCATAACGTCGTATCTCGCTAAGGGTGTAGACCTTGATCGCATGGGTGAAGAAGTAACCGATTTCGTACGCTTTGCCGCACCGCGTCCGAAGGCAGTGGATGAGCATACGCTGCGGGGAGTCGTGCTCAAGGTTGACCGCTTCGGCAATCTCATCACGAACATCACTCCACAGGATGCCCCGATGCTGTTTCAGGCCGAACCGTCTCCCTTCAAGATCATTGTGGGTAGCAAGGAGATCGGCCAGGTTCACAGCGCTTATGCACAGGGCGTGCCCGGCCAGGTCTTCGGGCTGCTCGGCAGTATGGGATACCTCGAAATTGCTACGAATCGCGGCGCCGCCTCGAAGATCACCGAAGCCGGCAAGGGCAGCGAAGTGAAGATCTTATTCTAACTGCAGGCCGCAGCAATTCGAGTCATTTCCACTTCTTTCGCATCCATATTCCTCATGATCCCGTGCCAGCGGCATCTCTTCCAAATACCCGAGGGCATCACGTATCTCAACTGTGCCTACATGTCTCCGCTGATGGCCGATGCCGTTCAGGCCGGAAACGCAGGCTTGGCTCGCAAGGCACAACCCTGGAACATTTCCGCTCAGGACTTCTTCACGGGATCGGAACAGTTGCGGAGTATCGCCGCACCCTTCTTTAACTCCTCCGCGGATGAGATTGCGATTGTCCCCTCGGCCAGCTACGGACTGCAAACGGCGGCTAAGAATGTACCGATCGCGCGCGGGCAGAAGATTCTGGTACTTGAGGAGCAGTTTCCGTCCAACATCTATCCCTGGCGCAGGTTGTCGCGAGATACCGGCGCTGAGCTTGTAACCGTTCCCTGGCCTAGCGACGGTGATTGGACCGCAGGCGTATTAGAGAGATTGAGCAGCGACGTTGCAATTGCTGCGCTGCCGAATGTCCAGTGGACCAGCGGCGGCGTGCTGAATTTAGAGATGATTGGCGCAGCCTGCCGCAAAAGTGGAGCTGCTTTGGTCCTAGATCTTACGCAATCCCTCGGGGTGTATCCCTTCGACGTACAGCGCGTGCAGCCCGATTTCGCTGTGGCTGCAGCTTACAAGTGGCTGCTCGGGCCCTACAGCAGCGGAGTCATGTACGTTTCCCCGCGCTGGCATGGTGGCAAGCCGCTCGAGGAAAACTGGATCCAGCGCGACAACGCGCGCAACTTCTCCAACCTGTACTACACCGATAACTATCAATCAGGCGCTCGCCGCTTTGACATGGGTGAGCACGCAAATTTTGGATTATTGCCCGCCACCATCCGCGCCATGGAGCAATTGGATGAATGGGGCGTCCCAGCAATTTCGGAAACCATTGCGGCAATGACGAAGAGCATTGTCGAAAGCCTGCAGGGCACAGGACTGATCGCCTGGCCAGAAGCGATGCGAGCTCCTCATTATCTTTGTCTGCGACTAGAAGGACAAATTCCAGACGGATTGGTGGAATCCCTAGCGTCGGAGCAGATCTACATCAGCTTGCGCGGCACTTCGCTTCGCATCACGCCGCACGTCTACAACTCGAGCGGGGATATAGAGCGCCTGGTAAATATTCTGCTAAGGTCATTCGCAGTTCAGCCCCGGTGAACTGGCAAAATCAGAAATGAAATGCTTTACGACGCTTTAGGACCAGGTCGGACATATCGTTCCATTTCGGCCGTCCACTTTAGAAAGCGCCACAAATTACTTCTCTCCCTCCAGACGAATGCCCAAAACCCCAGGAAGTGGATCTGCTGCATCTTGACGCCGCAATAGGTTTCCATTCGCCACAGCAGATATGGGCTGCGCCACGGCGCCAGCCTATGCCCTCGGGTTGCATTCCAAAGAAAGCGAACTATATAACGCATGCGCTTTTCTGAAGTATACCGGGAGTCTTACGCCTCATGCTGATTTGCACCGGTTTAACAGGCAAAAACGTTCCAGTGTGATCCTGTCACCCTGTTCATTCTTGAGGCTTGCAAAATACGTAGTAATACCAATCTGTCACATACTGGCCGCTAGCCTTGGGATAATCGCCCGCCACGGTTTCCAGAACGCAAAATCCGGACCGTGTCACTTCCGTGACTGCTTGCTTCGGCACCCAGCAATGCGTGTACAAGCCGCCATGCGCGGGATCCAGGACGTGACCCTGCCCGCGCCAGAATGCCCGGTAGCGAGACTGCCGCAATAGGCGACGGAGGGTGTGCAACGCAGCACGCATTGTCGCTGCTACCGCAGCGATGCAATTGAGCATGAAATAGAGCAGTCTTCCAATGAGACCTTCCGCGGGTGCGATCATGGTTGCGATCCGCCGTATGCGTTGATGGTTCCATGCGGGACGAACTACAACAGCCCTGGGATTGTGCGGAGAGAAAATCAACACGCCTCCCGGCTTCAGGACGCGATAACACTCCCGCCAGCAGCTCTGACGCTTATCTCGGCCAATAACGTAATCGAGAACATTGAATGCCGCGACAACAGCATCGAAGGAATGCGACCCAATGTCGCTTAAGTCCGAAGCATCGCCAACCTTGAATTCCAGGTTCGGAAACTTGGCGCGGCAGATGCGCACCATCTCGGGTGCATAGTCCAAACCCAAATAGGCGGAACTTCGATTGGAAAGATAGGGCGTGGTTCGCCCACCACCCACGCCCAAGTCCAGTACGACTGCTCCATCTCGGACATATTTCTGAAACAGCAGATGCTCGCAAGGCGTGATCTGGCTCAGACCGGCGTAATGTTCGGCGATTTCGGTCGAGTTGTAAATCTGGAGATTGTTATTCGCCAGGGTGGCCCGCGGCCGCATTAGCTGACGATAGCACTCAGGTCAACAGCCTTCCGCAGCAACTTCGAAGTAACCAAGGTTCATTGCTTGTGCGACAAATGGCCATAGAGAGGTTGGGCGCACGTGACCGGCAATAGCACCGAAGGGCCATATCGAGGTTCCGCAAACAGCCAATATTATCCGTTCATGTACTCGCAAAATGTTCGGGACGGTCTGCTCGTGACCCTCGCCCTTCGTTACGAAGAAGATCCCAGCCAATTCGTCGTGCTCTCCAAGCACACGCTCGATTCCTCATCAGCACGGGTAGCAGTTGCCGAGCTGCGAAACGCAGGATTTGTGGAAGAACAGGTGCGGGGTGTTATTCGACTGACCTCGCGCGGATACAAGATGTACAAAGCGATGCCAGTTCCCTGGGCTTTCGCGGGCTGAGGGACAACGCCGATTGCCATCGTGCGATAAATCGCGCCTACACGCGACATTCGTACAGGTTCCTTAGTAATCTCGCCTTCCGTCTCACTCCGTAGCATATTTCGGTCATGGCTCTCTCCCCCGAGACTCTCAAGCTGCGTCCTGCCCGTGTTCGCCTCCCAGGCATGCCGCCAACTCATATCCGGCTACAGGATGGACAACGCTCAACCGCCAGATTGCAAACGATTTCGCCGACGGGAGGCTTGCTGCGGGTGTTAAAGCCTCTTCTGCCCGGCGCCATCGCCGAGGTGCTATTTCTGACAGAAACGGGACCTGTTCTTGGACTGGCGGAACTCCTCAATCCCTGCTCACACGCCCCGATCGGCCTGCAGCCGTTTCGGTTTGTTGCTATGGACGAAAGGGATCGGGAGACGTTGCAGGCAGCGATCGCATCATCTTTAGCGGCAGTGATTCCCCAATAATTCAGTCTCTCTCACGCATCCTTGTACACGGCATACCTGCGCCCCAAATCTGTGCTTTTCGTCTTTTAGGCTAAAATTCAGTTCGATGCGTCTTGTCGTCAAAGTTGGAACCAGCCTCATCGCGCCGGGTGGTCGAATCGACACTGTTCGCATGCGTGCCTTGGTGGACCAGATCGATTTACGGCACCATGAATATCTGATTGTCAGTTCGGGCGCCATCGCTTCCGGAATGGCTAATTTGAGTCTAGAAACGCGGCCCAGCAGTGTGCCCTTAATGCAAGCGTGCGCAGCCGTCGGCCAGAGTGCACTGATGCACACGTACGAGCAACTCTTCTTCGGAAAGAAGGTGGTTGCTCAGTTGCTGCTGTCGGGCGATGATTTCACATCACCGGTCCGGTACCGCAACCTGCAGAACACTTTGCGTCAGCTCCTGGAACTCGGTGTTATTCCGATCGTCAATGAAAATGACAGCGTATCGGTTCGTGAACTGGTGGGCGCCTTTGGCGATAATGATGAACTCAGCGCACTTCTGGCGCGCGCGGTCAAGGCAGACTGGTTACTCCTTCTGACCGATGTTGACGGCTTTTACATGAGGAATGGAAGAAAAGAGCCGCGCTTGCTGCGCACGGTTCGGAAACTTACTCCCGATATGGAAGCTCTCTGTAACGGCCATGGTAAGCTGGGCACCGGAGGTATGCGCTCAAAGTTACGTGCCGCAAAGCTTGCAAGCGAAGCCGGCGTGCACGTGGCCATTGTCAACGGGCATCACCCCCATGCGCTTCCCTGGGGAATTGCGCGAAAAATCGGAACCTACTTCCCTCCCCAGAGCTCGTGATCCATGGCATCCAGTACTACATCGGCGATCTCCACTCATGACCAGCTAGTCCGCGCGCGGCATGCGTGCAGTCAACTGGCGCAATTCTCCAGCGAACAGAAGAATTCAATTTTGCTGGCGATGGCCGATGAACTTGAAAGGAATGTTAATGACATTCTGGCGGCGAATCGCGCCGATCTGGAAGCGTGCGGCTTGTCGGGACCGATGCTAGATCGATTGTCTCTGAACCCAGAGCGCGTTTCCGCAATGGCTGAAGGTATTCGGGAAGTCGTTCAATTACCAGATCCTGTTTACGAAAGACTTGCGGAGTGGGTCCGCCCAAATGGATTAGTTATTCGAAAAGTTCGTGTGCCGCTTGGGGTGGTCGGCATCATCTACGAATCT
>JBLNFC010000228.1:0-6204 GCA_050263355.1 Acidobacteriota bacterium | reverse complement strand
CGAATCCCTCGGGTGCGGCCGCTCCCATGAGTTTCAAAATTGCGTAGCGCTCGCCCGCGACATGGAGGAAGAGTTCAGCGAAGGAACGAGAGTCAGTGGAAGGACGCCAAGTCATTTTGTCGGCGGGAAGCGCATTGGCCAGGTCAACGAACTTCTTTTGGACACGCTCGAGGTCTACCAGCGACTGCGCTTTCATGTCATAGCTGCGAGCGGTATGGTCGCCCGAAGCGTCCGTAGTCTGGGCCCAGACACCCGGCCCGCTAACAAAAGCCATCAAAATAAAACAAACGGGCAAAACGCGTTTGTTCATCTGAAACCCTCCTTGGACAAAACTGCTGGTTGGCTTAGACGGATGAACCAGGAGAACATCTCTACACCGCGCCGAATAATTCGACACGGACCCGGCCATGCAATCGACCTATAATGCTGCTTTCTACTGAGGTGTTCTCATGCGGCGCCCTGCTCTTCTGTGTTCCGTCGCTCTCCTGCTGGTTCCTCTTCTATGCGCGAAAGATAAGACCAAAGCAATCCTTCCGGCAGATGTGCTTCGTGCCCAAACCGTGGCGGTGGTCATCGAACCGGGCGCAGGGGAGCCGCTGACCGATCCGGGCGCAAATCGCGGAGCTCAGGAAGCGGTCGAAAACGCGCTCATGACATGGGGACGGTTTCGGCTCGCAATGGACGTAAGAACAGCTGATCTTGTAATCGCCGTACGGCGGGGCTCCCCACGAGGAACTCCGACCATCGGAGGAAGAACGATCGACGACCGGCCTGTGATTCTTCAGCCCGGCGAGGGCGGAATTCGTATCGGCGGACAAGGCGGACGTCCGCCCGATGCGAGCGAGCCTGGAACAGGTGAGCCGCAGGATAGCCGCCCTCGCATGGGCAGCGAGATTGGCCCCTCTCAGGACATGATGCAGGTCTATCGCGGTGGTGTTCAGTATCCGCTGGACAGCGCGCCAGTGTGGCGCTACATGAGTAAGAATGCGTTGCGTCCGCCGACAGTGCAGGCGGTCGAGCAGTTCAAAAAAGCTATTACCGAATCGGAGAAGGCTATAGCGCAGACGCAGGGGAAGAAAAAGCCATGAGCGGCAATTCTCAGAAGCGCCAGTAAGGGGTAGTGCGGGTCTCAGACGTTCTTCCCGGGAATAAGGTAGAGCAACAGAATCGCCAAGACCACGCGGATAAATGCAGCTGATCAAGGATGAAGACCTGATCCTGATCTAGAATCCAGTCATGCTGTGCGAAGAAGGACAAAGGCTGAAGGCTGATCTCGCTGGCGCCAGTGCGCGCTTCAGCGATCTCGCGGAAGTAGATGTGAAACAACTGTCGACCGCCGACAGGTTAAGAGCAGAACAGCTTCACGTTGAGCAGCAAGATGCGCTGCACGCTTTCACCCAGCACGTAGACCTGTGCCCGGTGTGTAACCAACAGAGAAGTTGATACTGCGCAGGCAAGCGAACGCAATTCCTACCCTCGCGCGCACATCGTCTTTACGAGGTTTGCCAGACTTCGCGTCACATCTGAACAGCACGTCCTCAACGCGAATGCGTGGCCGCAACGTACTACCTGGTTTGGGGGACGGTCGGCACGTACCCGGCGCGATATCTCAGTCTGACACCTTTGTGCTGGTTTTTCACCAGATCGGCCAATTTCACAATCAGCTTATGACGCTTGCCATCGAGGTTTTCGGGCACGAATCCTAACTCATAGCGAAAATGGAGTTGCTGCAGGATGTCTTCCAGTCCCTTGGCGTAAGTCTCGGGCATTACCTCCAGGTATTCCCCACCAGTCTGGTTGGCAATGTAGTGCGCGACTTCTTTCTGCTCTCCAGGTAAGAACCATATCCCCGGTGATCGCCGGTCTTTCAGGCCGTAGACTGTCGCTGATGTTTCCAGCAGCTCGTCAACAAAATGATTAGCTTCGGATCTGGGCATTCCACTGTGATCCCCATAAAGGAAGATCACAACCGGAAGTGGCTCAGGATGTGACGATTGCGTTGCATCAACGATGAGTTGCAGAGTCTTCTGAAGCGCTAACTCACCCGTTCTGTCGTGGTCATCTGCCTGGATCGATCGCTCCAGTACCTCCTCCAGCACGGTAGGTACGTGTCCAAAATTGCGCGTTGGCAACAGGTCGAGTTTGGATTCGCCATCGTCACACCAGTGAGCTACGGCCACTGTGTCCTCTGAGTCCAGATATTTCAGAGCGGGCTCGAAGAGGCTGATTTCGCCTCTGAATAAGCCCGAACCCTCCGTAACAACGTCGGACATATAGCACTGCACCACAAACCACAGTGCCAGCGGTCGAGTTGTGAATTGCGCGCCATTGTCAAAGGTCTTGATTGAAACGGGACGGCCGTTATCAAAGATCTCAAAATCGTCTCGCGTTAAGGTTTTGTCGGGAAGGCCGTTCTTTGCATTACGCGCAATCACGCCGACCAACACGAGGTTGGAAGAACTGTGGAAGGTGATCTGCGATTCCTGCGCCACTGGTCGTGATCCAGAGAGACCAAGTGCAAGCAAGGCCAGTACCAGGTAAATCATGGCGGACCTCCGGACGTCTAACTACGTACTCGTCGCCGATGCTCGCGCGCCACTCGATTTTGCTGGAGCCAGAGCGAGCAGCGGTAAGCCGACGATCACGAAGATAGCTGTGGCCAGAAGATGTTCACGCGCTCCCGGACCGCTGAGCGCCATAATCGCCATGACACTGGCGTGGGCTACACTCGACCAGCCAGCGAAGGCGATCAGGCTGCGATGCTCTGCCGGCTTTCTCACCGCCATTAAGAGGAAAACCCCGAGCGCGATGTAAATACTACCCATCATCGCGTCGGTGTATCCCGACCGCTCGCGCTGCCACAAAATCATGACCACCGGATAAGTCGCAGCCGTGAAAGCCAATCCCACTATCACCAAGATCATTTTCAACGCTCTTTCTCTAATCATGTAACCATCACTGTTCTTTCGTCACGCTGACAACTCGATTCCCTCGCCATCCTGAGCCGGGCGAAGGACGCGGCAACCCACTGCCGAAGACACAACGTCCGTAAACCCTGGCCTTGAACCGCGCGACGCTTCTGTGACTCGCATGCGGAACCAGTTCCGAGTCAGTTCTTAAATCGGCCCCCGATAACGCCGCAAGCGAATGGCTCCCGCGAGAAATACGGCCGTAATTGCCAGCCCGATCCACAGACCCGGGCTGCTCAGGAAGATACCTGGAGTAAGGTGCGTCATGGGATGCGTCGGAAAGCTATCCCCATGTGTAACCGCGTCCGTACCGCCGCCGGTGAAGCGTTGCGCCACAGCCAAGGCGAAGTAATTGGTGTTGAATATAAGCTTCTCCAGGGCGCCAACAGCGACCGGCGGCAAGACCGCCCACAAAAATGGTGCGCGCCGCGCCCATGCTGACACCAACAGCAGCCAGGCATAGAGGGGTGCGGGCGCGAGCGTGTGCACGGTGATCAGGTGATAGAGCAGCAGCAACAACATGTGCGGCAGCGACAGCTGTGTCCATAGCGGCGCAGCACTGACACCGCTCGCCAGCAGTACGGCGCTGCTCACCAGCAGCGTGATCCCCTGCACGACCACGGCAACCGCAAAGGCGAGCAGCGGCAGAATAACCAGAGGAATGCTGGCCTTTGCCAATACAGTCGTGACATCGGAAACCGGCAACGACTTCCAGAACAGGATGCTGCGGTCGCGGCGTTCCCCGTACAGAGCGTCCAGACAATAGAACACGCCGATCAGGATCATGGTGGCCATCATCAGGCCGCCCGCGATGTCATACGGCTGCGCAATGACGTCGTACCGCTGCATGGGATCGAGCGCCATCGCCGCTCGCATCCTGGCGGGCAGATGAAAAGCGGTAATCAGGAAGCCGAGCAGAAACAAGCCCCCAATCGCCAGCGGCGCGAGATAGATCCAGCGGTTCTCCCACAACTCGCGCCGCACCGACCAGTAAAAAAGGCGGCTGCCCGACATGGCTGCGGGAGCGATCGCCTGTGATTGAATACCGGTTTGGGTCGTTGCGTTTGCTTGAGTGTTCATCTAAGCCGCTCCTTGTGCCACTCCAGCCTGATCGCCCATCACCGCGACAAACAGGTCGGCGATGCTGGGAGTTCGCACGTCTCCGTATGCCGCCAGTTGTTGCCTATCCACGCCGTCGAACAGCATCACACTTCGCCCAAATACCTGACGCTCGTGAATCGGTTTCAGCTCCCGGGCCGCCGCAGCTTTTTCCGGATTTACCGTCATTTCCAGGTACCGCGATTCGAACTCTTCCATGCTGCATTGGAAAACGATGCGCCCATGGTTGATAAACATGAGGTCAGTGAGCACATCTTGGATTTCGTCCACCTGGTGCGTTGCTACGACGATCGTGCGGCTGCGATCGAAGTAGTCGTTCAGCAGCGAATCGTAAAACTGCTTGCGGAAAAGGATGTCAAGGCCCAGCGTCGGCTCATCGAGCACAAGCAGTCTGGCGTCGATTGCCATGATCAAGGCGAGGTGCAACTGTGTCACCATGCCCTTCGATAATTCCCGGACTTTGCTGTCATGCCCGATATTCGTCTTTGCCAGAAATGCCTCCGCCTTCGCTCGCTCGAATCGTGGATGCACCCCGCCCAAGTAATCCAGCGCTTGCGAGACTCGCATCCAGCGCGGCAGCACGGCCACATCGGCGATGAATGACACATCGCGCATGAGTTGATCGCGCTCGCTCCACGGATCGCGTCCCAAAACCCTTAGCTCCCCTTCGTAAGGGATGAGCCCCAGCATCGCGTTCAGGGCCGTAGTCTTGCCTGCGCCGTTCGGACCGATGAGTCCAAGAATTCGGCCTTCTTCGACTTTCAGATTCAAGCCATCGAGCGCAGTGGTCTTGCCGAACGCCTTGCGCAGGCCGCGTGCTTCTATGCATGCCATTGGATCAGCGCTCCTCCTTCTTTTCTTTTGCCTTGGAATGGCTTTTTGCGCCGCCATTCAACAGGTCTTCCGGTTTCAGACCGAGCCGCTCGATAGTCGCGTGGATTCGCGGCCATTCCTCGGCAAGAAACTTTTGCCTCTCGCCCTTCAGCAGCAGATTGCGCGCCCCCTCATTGATAAACATGCCGCGACCTCGTCTGGTCTCCACCAGTCCCTCGTCCACCAGTTCCTGATAGCCCTTTAACACCGTGAGTGGATTGACCCGATACTCCGCTGCCACATTGCGCACCGATGGCAACGGATCACCCTCCTTGAGCACGCCGTCGAGAATCATCGCGACCACGCGGTCCCGCAGCTGGCGGTAAATCGGCTGATTGTCATTCCACTCACGGTCCATTTGTTGTCCAATGCGTCAGGAAATGGTGTTAGTCACCTTACCCGCTGTAGGTCCATGTGCGCGTGCATCGGCTTGTCCCCCGGCATCATAAACGTCCAATCTTCCGTGTGATGGTTGGCGTCGATGACGGTGAACACCGCGTGCTGCATGTGCCCGTACTTGGTGCTTCCCGCGAGATCGAGGAAGTCGAATTCCACTTTCTTGCCATCCGGCGACGTTCTCGCCGCCATGCGCGGCCGATTACCGGCATCACAATAGTGCGTCAGCAACAAGCGATCGCCATCCAGGTAGAACATGGTTACGGGATGATCGATTTTGGCCGGATCGTCTACCGCTCCCGCTTCCTTCATCTCGTGTACCAGCGCGTTTCCCCTGGAAGTCACACGCAGCGTAACCTCCACCGGCTTTCCATTGTCCATGTCAGGTTGCGGCGGCGTCATCGTCACCGGACCTTGCCACACTGCCGCGAGTGTCTTTAATTTCGTGAATGACTTCTGCGCATCGGAGACCGCGGCCTTCTCCTCCGCCTTGTGCATGTCTGACTGCGCGAAACCCGCAGTCGACACCGCTGCTGCAAACATCCACACCATAAATCGAGGGCATTTCATATTTCCTTCTCCTTTAAGTTCTTACCTTTTTGAAAGTCTTCTTTTCTTAACTTCCGGGCGAATCTCCCAAGATCCCTGGTGTCGAGCTCGACTGGGGTGATCGGCGAACCGCGATCACTTAGTGATATAGTTAACTATATCACTAGCTCAGGTGTGTCAAGGAGTTTTTTCGCGCCTGGCAGAGGCAACGGAAAGAATAGAGGGATGGTTTGAAACTAAATTGAACTTTTCCTGGGACTTAGGGCTGCGTGCGCTGCCCCAGGTTCGCGACGTCTTT
>JBLNFC010000227.1:0-5508 GCA_050263355.1 Acidobacteriota bacterium | reverse complement strand
TTACTGTGGTTACCGCAATTGGAAACGCGAAAATCGGGAAAACTGGGGTAAACTTAGGCACTTCCATGCAATCTGACCGCATTCTTGTCGTCGACGACGAAGAAGCTATACGTGAAATCGTAGCTTCCATGCTCATTTCCGCTAACTACGAATGTCGTCAGGCGAGTTCCGGATTAGAAGCTTTGGCCCTGCTTAATTCCGGCGAACAATTTGAACTCATGCTTTCCGACCTGATGATGGCGGAACTCGACGGCATCGGATTGCTCGAACGCACCAAAGAGACTTATCCCGACATGCCCGTCGTGATGGTTACAGCGGTTCACGATATATCCGTGGCGCTGGCCGCCATCCGCAATGGTGCATACGACTACTTGTTAAAGCCCTTCGAACGTGAACAGTTGCTGGCGACGGTTCGGCGTGCCTTGGAAAATCGCCGCTTGAAAATGGAGAATCGCGCCTATCAGACGAATCTGGAGTCGCTGGTTGCAAAACGCACCGACGATCTCCGCCGCGCCATGACGAACCTTGAGCGCTCCTACGACATCACCCTGGAAGCTCTGGGCGACGCGCTGGACCTGAAAGACGCCGAGACCGAGGGCCACTCCAA
Organism: Acidobacteriota bacterium; assembly: GCA_050263355.1. Classification (GTDB taxonomy): domain Bacteria; phylum Acidobacteriota; class Terriglobia; order Terriglobales; family Acidobacteriaceae; genus Gp1-AA122. Next base: position 4,901 of record JBLNFC010000227.1, on the reverse strand, counting down.
ACGTGTCACGGCCTTCACCATTGCGATCGCGCGCGCTATGGGTCTTCCCGCAGATGAAATCCGTGTCATCGCCCGCGGTGCCTTCCTGCATGACATTGGAAAAATGGCCATTCCCGATACCATCATCCGCAAACCCGGCAAACTGGATTCTGAAGAAATCGCAATCATGCGCGAGCACTGCTATCACGGATATCAGATGCTCAAGAAGATTCCTTTTCTGCAGGAAGTTTCCGAAATCGTCTATTCCCACCAGGAAAAATACGATGGGACCGGCTATCCCCGAGGCTTGAAGGGCGAGGAGATTCCCCTGGGCGCCCGAATCTTTTCGATCGCCGATACGCTCGACGCCATCACTTCCAACCGCCCCTATCGTGCTGCCCAGTCGCTTTCTGCTGCCCGTGAGGAGATTGAGCGCTGGTCCGGACGCCAATTCGATCCGGAGGTAGTCAAGGTATTCATCAAGATGCCAGACAATATCTGGGAAGATCTCCGCAGAGAAATCGACTCCCAGGTCTACCGCTTCTCCTATTCCGCTGCTGGCAAAGGTTAGTCTGGCTCAGCAGATCGTTCCTGGCGGATCATAGATCGAGGAATTTACTTCGCGTATCACTGTCCGGCAGGGGACACGTCTCGTACCTTCCGAATACGCGGTATCGGTTGCGAGCTACCAACCCGTACAGAAAGTTTTGTACCGGAGCCGGTAAAACTCGCAAAATGGCCGAGATATACGCTAACGGCCCACCCAGCTGTTGCAACACATAAACCACAGCCTGCAAGCGCGAGAGCACTCGCTCCTCCGCAAGGCCGTAATCCAGTACGACGTACACGGTCTCGAGAGACTCAGACCGCAGCCTGTGCCGGACCAGTATCTGCTCCGCCAATTTGCTCTGCAACGATGCAAAGCGAAACACATCATTGCGGTCGTTTTTGAGAACGAACTGCACCAGCCGGTTGCACAAACCACACACGCCGTCGTAAAGGACAATCGGGTTGGAGCCGCGGCCTGACATCCTGCATTGAACCTATCACTTGCGCGATCTGGTGATACTCCTTCGCATTCAGGTTTCCCGCTCAACTCCCGCAGGCTCTATCCGGGACGTCCCGTGCGCTGTTCTCCATGCAAATACCCTTAGTGACCGTTATCACACCCTTGTGTGACCTGCGACCCCGACTACCCTGCCCCGCTCACGGCATTCTGTATAGGAGCGTGAGAACCCACAGGCACTCCCGGCAGGCAGGGGTCACAGAGGAGCCACATGAAGCGCAAGTTTAAGACCATGGACGCCAACGAGGCGGTCGCCCACGTCGCTTATCGGGTCAACGAAGTCATTGCGATCTATCCCATTACGCCCTCTTCCCCCATGGGAGAGTGGGCCGACCAATGGGCCTCGGAAGGTATTCCAAATATCTGGGGAACCGTCCCCCAGGTGGTAGAAATGCAAAGCGAGGGAGGCGCGGCGGGAGCGGTGCACGGCGCGCTGCAAACAGGCTCGCTGGCCACCACCTTCACCGCGTCGCAAGGTCTGCTGCTCATGGTCCCAAACATGAACAAGATTGCCGGCGAGCTTACGCCGACTGCCTTTCATGTCACAGCCCGTACTTTGGCAACCCATGCTCTCTCGATTTTCGGCGATCACAGTGACGTAATGACCTGCCGTACCACCGGTTTCGCGATGTTGTGCTCGAACTCCGTCCAGGAAACCATGGACCTGGCCCTCATCGCCCATGCGGCTGCTCTGGAATCCCGCATTCCTTTCCTGCATTTCTTTGATGGGTTCCGCACCTCGCACGAAGTGAACAAGATCGAGATGCTTGCGGAAGACGACCTTCGAGCCCTCATCAACATGGATCGCGTCTTGGAGCATCGTCAACGCGCTCTCTCGCCCGATCATCCCGTCCTCCGCGGAACGGCACAGAATCCCGACGTCTTCTTTCAGATTCGCGAAACCATCAATCCTTTCTACGAGGCCTGCCCCGAACTCACCCAACGGATTATGGACAAATTCGCGCAAGTGGTCGGGCGCAGCTATCACCTGTTCGATTACGTCGGAGCAGCCGATGCCGACCGCGTCGTCGTGATGATGGGCTCCGGTGCTGAAGCCGCCCACGAGGCAGTTGAATATCTGAACGCCCACGGCGAAAAGGTAGGTTTGCTGAAAGTTCGTCTCTACCGCCCATTCTCAACCAGGAGCTTCCTGGAGGCGCTCCCCCCAAGCGTTCGCAACGTCGCGGTGCTGGACCGGACCAAAGAGCCCGGCAGTGGTGGTGAACCTCTGTACCTCGATGTTGTGAACGCTCTGCACGAAGGCGTGCACAAAGGCTACGGTCGCTTGAAAGCCCTCCCCCGGGTTATTGGCGGCCGTTATGGCCTCTCCTCCAAGGAATTTACGCCGGCCATGGTGAAGGCCGTCTACGACAACCTCCGGGTACCCAGTCCAAAGGAGCACTTCACCGTCGGAATTCAAGACGATCTGTGCCACACCAGCGTCGACTACGACCCCGAGTTCTCAACCGAGCCTGACAGTGTGGTACGAGCCATGTTCTATGGCCTCGGCGCAGACGGGACCGTCGGCGCCAACAAGAACTCCATCAAGATCATCGGCGAAAACACCAATAACTACGCGCAAGGCTACTTTGTTTACGATTCAAAGAAGTCCGGCGCCATGACCGTGTCGCACCTGCGCTTCGGACCGCAGCCAATCCGGTCTACTTACCTCGTCTCCAAAGCCAATTTTGTCGCTTGTCATCAGTGGATCTTCCTTGAGCGCTACGACATGTTGAGTTCCCTGGTATCTGGTGGCGTCTTCCTGCTCAACAGTCCGTTCGGGCCGGAAGAAGTCTGGTCGCACTTGCCCCGAAAAGTTCAGGAGCAGCTGATCGCAAAGCGAGCCAAGCTCTACGTCATCGACGCTTATCAGGTCGCGCGCGACACCGGCATGGGCGCGCGTATGAACACGATCTTGCAAGTGTGTTTCTTCGCTATTTCCCATGTCCTGCCCCGTGCCGAGGCCATCGAAGCGATCCGCCAGTCCATTCGCGATACCTACGGCCGCAAAGGCGAAGAGATCGTGCAGAAAAACATGCGCGCGGTGGACGAAACACTTACCCACCTGCACGAGGTGAAGATCCCAGAGCGGGCCGACAGCAGCATTGAAATGCCGCCCGCGTTCTCTCCCGAAGCTCCCCAGTTCGAGCGGAATGTGCTGGCCACAATCTACTCAGGTCGCGGCGACGAGCTACCCGTCAGCGCCTTCCCCGTCGATGGAACGTTCCCCACCGGAACCGCCAAATGGGAGAAACGCAACCTGGCTCTCGAGATCCCTGTATGGGACACGAACACCTGCATTCAATGCGGAAAATGTGCCATCGTGTGCCCCCATGCCGTGATCCGAATCAAAGTCTATGAGCCCAAACACCTGCAAGGCGCGCCCGCTACGTTCAAGTCAACCGCGGCCCGCGACAAGGAATGGGCGGGTCTCAAGTACTCCATCCAGGTCGCTCCCGAAGATTGCACTGGCTGCGGCATCTGCGTCGATATCTGCCCCGCTAAGAATAAGAGCGAAACCCGGCTCAAAGCCATCAACATGCTTCCCCAGCCGCCCCTCCGCTACGCCGAGCGGGACAATTGGAACTTCTTCCTCAACTTGCCTGAGCTTGACCGCCGAAAAATCAAGGCAGGTACGATTCGCCAGCAGCAGGTCCAGGAACCCTTATTCGAATTTTCTGGTGCCTGTTCGGGTTGCGGTGAAACCCCATACCTCAAGCTGCTCACCCAGCTTTTTGGAGATCGCGCCGTGGTAGCGAATGCCACCGGATGTTCGTCCATATACGGCGGCAACCTGCCTACCACACCCTGGACCAAGAATGCGGATGGTCGAGGTCCCGCGTGGTCGAACTCGCTCTTCGAAGACAACGCCGAATTTGGCCTGGGTTTCCGCGTTTCCATCGATAAGCAAACAGAATTCGCGCGCGAATTGGTCGGGCGCATGAGTGGATCCATCGGCCAACAGTTGGCAGAAGCCATCATTACCTCACCTCAAAAGGACGAGTCCGACATCTTCGAACAGCGGCAACGAGTTGAACTACTCAAAGAGAAGCTGGAAGGCAACAACTCCATTGAAGCGCGGCAACTGGTCTCGGTCGCCGACATGCTCGTTAAGAAGAGTGTCTGGATCGTAGGCGGCGACGGCTGGGCGTATGACATTGGTTATGGCGGTCTCGATCACGTCCTGGCCAGCGGCCGAAACGTCAACCTGCTGGTGCTCGATACCGAGGTTTACTCCAATACCGGCGGACAAGCCTCCAAGTCTACCCCGCGCGCCGCTGTTGCCAAGTTTGCAGCGGGCGGGAAGCCTGGGCCTAAGAAGGATCTTGGCCTCATGGTGATGACCTACGGGCACGTCTATGTGGCCAGCGTCGCCATGGGTGCCAAGGACGAGCACACTCTTAAAGCCTTCCTCGAGGCGGAGGCCTACAACGGACCGAGCATCATCATTGCCTACTCGCATTGCATCGCGCACGGCATCAACATGACCACTGCCATGTCGGATCAGAAATTAGCAGTCGATTCCGGCCAGTGGTTGCTCTATCGCTATAACCCGGAACGCACGCTGCAAGGCGAGAACCCCTTGCTCCTCGATTCACGCACTCCTAACCGCAAAGTGAAGGATTATCTGCAACAGCAGACCCGCTTCCAGATGCTCAGCAAGAGCAAACCTGAGGATGCCAGCAGGCTGTGGGCGGAAGCCCAGCACGATGCGGAAGTTCGTTACCGCTTCTACGAATACATGTCGCAGCGGAAGTTTGAGAAAGGTCCCGAAAAGGAGCCGGCCAAGCAACCAGAGAAAGCGCCAATTACCAAAGCGGTTCCAGCAGACTGAAGCAGGCCGAACCAGATTTGC
>JBLNFC010000226.1:0-8761 GCA_050263355.1 Acidobacteriota bacterium | reverse complement strand
AGAAATGTAGCGGATTCGTGAAGTGAGGTCGCCCATTCCGGCAACCTCCAGCAACTTCACATCAGCGGAAGCGCGGTATTTGTCTTGCCACTTAAATGTGGAACGGTCGCGCCGCTCCTCCTGCATGAAAGAGGACTTTGGTTGAAAACCGTTTAGATAAAGATGAAACGGGAAAGTGTCTTGAGACTTTCCCGTCAGGTTCCGGTATGTAAGTGTCTCGGTGGCGTCGGTGGCCTTCTTTTGTACATCGACTCTTGCCTCGATTTGGTATGCAACCACGCGTTCGGAAAGTGGTCTCGGCGAATTGGTGGCGACGCTCGGTCCAGGACTCCATTGAAGAGCAAAAGCGTGCGCAGTAACGAATAGTGAAACGATGATCGCTCGACTGGCCGGCAACGGGCGCTTACCTGTCATTCTCATCCCATTCGACGATATTGTGAACGGGAAGCTTACACTGTTGCAACGAGAATGGGAAAGGCACTCAGTTGATACTCTCCGGCGCAACGCCCGGAGTCAGTCATCGCAAGCTGCCTACTCGATGAAGCCTTGCCGAACTCCGTGAATGAAGTCGGTGTATGCGGGAGTAGATCCTGCGGCACGCATATCAGACGCAATTTGTCCCCGGTGATAAGCCGAGTGCATTACTACGTGCATGAGAACGTCTTCGATCTTGCTCGTCCAAGACTCGCCCTTGCTGTTCTTGTAAGCAATGGTGCTGGACAGCAGTTCGGGGGTGACTTCCCTCAAATAGGCCGACCATAAAGTGCTGAGGCGCTCTTCCTCCCGTCGGCAGGACGTAACATTCAATTCAGGCCAGACTGGCAGTTCTGGTTTGCGGCTGCAGAGGCGCGAATACCAAATCTCTTCAGCGCCCAGGATGTGAGCCATCAGCTTTACGGCACGTGGTACAGGCGAGTTCGCATTGGATAAGGAGTTCAGAACCTCGCGGTTGGCCCATGAATCGTACGCAAAGAATCGACGAAGATCGAAGATGTCCATGCCTTCTCCGAGATTTAGAATCGAGTAGCCATTTAGACAGCGCAGCACGAGGGATGATGATAGCCGCCTCAGACTAACCCTATGCTAGGCTGATGACGAATGAGAGCTTCTGGAATCGTATTTTTCTGCATGGCCTGTATTGCGTGCTGCGGCGCGCAGTCTAAAGCGGCGCGGCCGCCTGCACGATCCGCGAAGCCCGACATCTTTCTGGTCACCATCGACACGCTGCGTGCGGATCACGTTCACTGTTATGGCTACGATGGGGTACAGACGCAGGCGCTGGACAGTCTGGCACAGGATGGAACTCGCTTCAGTAATGCATTCACCCCGAGTCCCATTACCAATACTTCGCACACAAGCATTCTGACCGGCTTGCTTCCGAGTTCCCATGGCGTGACGGACTTCGCTATTCCCCTTGCCCCGGCTCACGCCACCTGGGCTGAAATCCTGAAGCAGCAGGGATACAAGACCGCCGCCTTTATTGGCGCAGTGATCCTCGACAGTAAAACTCTAGCTCCAGGTCTCGATCGAGGTTTCGACTTTTACGATAACTTTCCCGAGCACCCAGAGTCGAAGTCACGGTGGGGACGCGTGGAACGGCGTGGAATGGAAGTCGTTCAACACGCAGAGACATGGCTGACTCAGCATCGTACGGGTCCGCATTTCATGTGGATGCATCTATACGATCCGCACGATCCTTACGAACCTCCCGCCCCTTTTTCGCAAACGTACAAAGATCGCCTTTATGACGGAGAGATCGCGTATGCAGATTCCGCTCTGGGACACTTCATCGCATATCTCAAGAAGCAAGGCATTTACGAGGCGTCACTGATCATTGTGGTGGGCGATCATGGCGAGGGCTTGGGAGAACACCGGGAAGAAACGCATGGGATTTTTCTGTACGACGCGACGACGCATGTTCCATTGCTCGTGAAGTTGCCCTCACGAGTGCCTCAGACGAAGGTCGTCGATGCTCAAGTCAGGACGACCGACATCCTTCCGACAGCGCTGGACCTTGTAGCCGCTCCGGTTCCGCAAGAACTCGATGGACAATCTCTGAAAGCGTATTTGAATGGATCAGTCGCTTCTGACCGGACCGCAATCGGGGAGACCGACTATCCCTTGAGGTTTGGATGGTCCCCACTGCGGTCCGTGCGGGAACGCGGGTCGAAGTATATCGAAGCTCCACGCCCTGAGCTTTACAACCTGGAAGCCGATCCCAAGGAATTGCACAATATCTACTCTGCTGACGAGACAACTGTTCAGAAACTGCGCAAAGAACTGGTTGATCTCAGCGCCAAAAGTCCAGACGGGGCTAAGGATGCGAACGCGCGTTTATCCTTGCCCGATCCTAAAGACAGGATCGAAGAACAGAATCTGCTGCACAGCGCAATGCTTGCTTCCGAAGACAATCAGCCCGAGCAAGCCCGTGCAGCGTTGGAAAGAGTCATCGCCATGGACCCGAAATCACCTACCGCCTTGCAACAACTGGGGCAGTTGGAATTCTCGGCTAAAAACTATCAAAAGGCAGCAGGGTACCTGAAGCAAGCTCTTGAGGTGCGACCCGATGATGCGGCATCGGCCTATTCGCTCGGACAAGCGTTGGAACTGAGTGGAAATCTGCCTGGAGCTCGCGATGCTCTGGAGACGAGCCTGAAAATCAATCCTAGCCAGTTCCCTGCCCGGTTGTTGCTCGGCCGCGTCGAACTTCGGATGAACGATTTGAGCGCAGCTGAGGATCAACTGGAGGCGGCACTGCTACTCGAACCTCAAAATGCAGAGGCGAAAATCGTGCTTGCCGAAGTTCTCGTTGCGCAGAAGAAATTCGCCGATGCCGCGGCGCAGCTCGAACCCCTTGCGCGGACACATCCAAGCAGAGAACTTTATGAAACCTTAAGCAAGGCTTATGCTGGTGAAGGAAAAACGGAAGCCGCACAAAAGGCTCAGGCTCGAGCCAAAGCACTGTCCGACGCAAATACGACGCAGTGAGATCAGGCGTGAACCGTTGCAAGAGATCAGGCTAACGAGCAGCAGGAGGTTCCATGCAACAAAATGTGAGCAACAGGCAGGTTCCCCCTTGGCGGGGTTGCAAGCTGAAGATCAAGTTCGTCGTTGTTCTGGCGGCCGCCAGCTTGTTCCTGCTGGGATGTCCCACCCATACGTCAATTGCCGATATCAATCGCGATCCTGGGAAATACCAGAACAAAGACATCACAGTGGCTGGAAAGGTCTCCGATGGGTTCGGGGCGCTAGGCACGGGCGTATTCCAAATCGATGACGGCACCGGCCGACTGTGGGTGTTCAGCCAGAATTATGGCGTGCCGGGATCGGGTGCGAAGGTCGCAGTTACTGGCCGTCTGCAGCAGGGGTTTTCATTCGGTGGCCGAAGTTTCGCGCTGGCTCTTCGCCAAACGCAAGCCCGACACTGATTTTGCGGCGATCCCGAGCGCCCCGCGACGCTTGCCAGCAACCACGCGTTGTGCGAGACTGCGCCCGTGCCGAGGCAGCCAGGAAAGAAAAACAGCCGGGAAGATAGTTTGCGCCCCTCCGGACGTGACCGGCCGATGAGTCTAAAGAAATTGGCGGATTACCTCGGTCTATCACCCGCCACCGTCTCTCTTGTCATCAATCAGTCACCGGTGGCGGCATCGATTCCTCAGGACACGAAAGATCGTATTCTTGCCGCAGCGCGGAAATTCAATTACCGCCCTAATTTCTTTGCTCGCTCTTTGCGCACGCAACGGAGTTTCACAATTGGTGTCATGGTTCCCGAAGTGAGTGAAGGCTATGCGTCGATGGTGATGAGCGGAATTGAGGATCACCTGCTTCAGGAGGGCTACTTTTATTTCGTTGCCAGTCACCGGCATCGCGCGGACCTGATTGACGAGTACCCAAAACTGCTGCTGGATCGCTCGGTAGATGGTCTCATTGCCGTCGATACGCCCTGGCACCACGACCTCGCGGTGCCTGTGGTCACAGTGTCCGGCCACAACGAAGTGAAAGGTGTCACCAATATCGTTTTGGATCATGCTCACGCCGCGCAGGTCGCGCTGAACCACCTGTCAGAGCTGGGTCATCGCAAGATCGCTTTTATTAAGGGCCAGGAGTTCAGCTCCGATACCGAAGTGCGGTGGCAAGCTATTCGCGAAGCTGCTGCCGCCCTCAACCTCGGAGTGAGCGCAGAATTGGTGATACAGCTGGAAGGAGACTCCCCGTCTCCGGAGCTTGGTTACAAAGTCACCAAAAGGCTGTTGGCCAACCATGAGTCGTTCACCGCGTTGTTCGCGTTCAACGACATCTCAGCTATGGGGGCGGTCCGAGCGATTCGGGATGCCGGCATGCGTGTGCCCGAGGATATTTCAATTGTCGGCTTCGATGACATTCAAAGCGCCGCGTATCAGACTCCTGGGTTAACGACGGTGCGACAGCCCTTGCGCAAGATGGGCAAGATTGCCGCTGAAACATTGCTGCGCCGCATCAATCGGCCGGGGATAGAGCACGTGAGCCAGATCACCGTGGAACCGGAACTCATCGTGCGCGAGACCACGCGAGCGCTCGAGCCCACTCGCGACGCACAGGACGGTTCTCGCCCGACCTCATCTCGCCACCAATAGACGCGATGAAACTCGAATCGGAGTCTCTAGAACGCAGGCCATTGAATAACGCCGATTCTCGCCCCCACAGCGGCGCGCCTGCTCTGGTTCCCCTGCTGCACTCCGGTTTTATTTTGACCGGTGTCGCCAATACGATGGTGGGACCGCTGCTTCCTCTGCTCTCTTCCCGCTGGCACTTGAACGATGCCCAAGCCGGGAACCTATTCGCGGCGCAGTTCTTGGGCTCGATGTTGGGAGTGACAGTATCGAGTCACTTGGTGCCACGCTGGGGAGCACGCGTTGCGCTAAGTGCCGGCCTCTTGATGATGGCGGGCGGTGCCATCGGGATCGATTTGGTGACTTGGACGTTGGGGCTCCTGCCACTGTTCATAGTCGGTGTCGGTTTGGGTCTCACGATTCCGACCACTAATATCTTGATCTCTGAACTCTATGCCGAGAAACGCGCGGCTGCGCTGAGCCTTATCAATCTATCGTGGGGCATCGGCGCGGCAATCTGCCCATTTCTAGTGGCTGGCGCACAGAAGACAAGCCCGCGCTTCGTGTTTGTTTACGGACTCGCAGTGCTCCTCTTGTTATCGGTTCTCGTTCTGGCGCGAATCTCGTTTTCAACTCTCGCGGTAAGCGTGGGCAGCGCTGAGAAGGGCGGCGCTTCTATTGCCGTGTGGCGGAGCCGTTATATACCTGTTTTAGGAGCGCTCTTTTTCCTTTATGTCGGAACCGAAGCCTCGGTTGGAGGGTGGATCGCTTCGTATGCGCAACGAGTTATGCCGGCGGGAACGAAATGGGTAATAACCCCGTCGTTTTTCTGGGGAAGCCTGCTGTTTGGACGCTCGATAACTCCAGCCGTTCTGCGCTACCTGCAGGAAAGTAAAGTTTCGATTATAGGGCTGCTGGCTGCATTGCTTGGAATTATGGCATGCCTGGCCACCCGCAACCCCGTGCAGCTTGCTCTTAGCACTTCTCTCGCTGGGCTGGGTCTCGCTGCGGTGTTTCCTATCGCAATTGCAAACCTGTCGCACAAATTCGGAGCAGCCGCGACAAGAGTCGCGGGGCTGATGTTCAATCTTGCAGGGCTAGGAGGCGCCACGCTTCCTTGGCTGGTAGGTTTTACCTCCACACGGCTGAACAATCTGAAGTTCGGCCTTTTCGTTCCGCTCGCGGGCTGCACCATAATGCTGCTTTTGACTCTGTTGCTAAGCGCGTGGACAGCTTCGGGCAGGAGAAGAACGCTGGCATAAAAAAAGGGCCAGCTTGCGCTGGCCAAGGGGACCACAATTTTGAGCTGTCTCACGGTTTGGGATTCAGTTTTCCTAATAAGCCATGCTCCTCGTTGCCGGGGCCGGCCGTGAAGAGGAGATCGTCCGGGGTCGTGCCCGCTGCTCCGCCCGGCGTGATCGCCCACAGACCACCAATGGACAGAATGTCGCCCTTACTGTTTCGCAGCCTGCCCAGGAACTTGCCCGAGGCTGGATCAAACGCGCTGATCCGACCATCGCCGAAATTGCCGACCAGGATGTCGTTCGCAAATTTCCCAAATGTCGGGGGAGCCATAGCCAGGCCCCACGGAGCATTCAAGGTTCCGCGCGAGGCGAATCGCCGCACCAGGTTCCCATCCGTGTCGAAGATATCGACGAAGCCCAGCCCTGGTCCTGCTATTTCATCTTCTTTTAATGCGTCTTGCTTTGCGAATGTCACGAAGATCTGGCCATTGATGTTTTGGACACCAAAGGGAGCATAGCCCGGTGGAAGACTCGAATCGGTGAAGGTTTTTTGCAGCTTAAATTTCGAGTTATAGATCTCGACTACACCATTATGAAAGTCGCTGGCATAGAGGAAGCTGCCTTTCGCAGTTTTCGCGATTGCAAGCCCTTTGTAGATCGCACCGTGATCATTGGGGACGGCAATCACGCCGTTAGTCATATCAACTGCCGGACTCCATCCCACGATTGTTCCATCCTCGGTATCGAAGATGAAGATCGAGGGACCAGATTTTCCATTCTGGCTGACCACGAAATCGACCCCTCCAGTGAAGACGAGGCCCGTGGGAGCTGAGGTGTCGCCCGACATGGGAGCTGGGATCGTTACGACCAACGGAACAATCGTCCCAGTACCGGTGTAAAGAGTGGAAAGTCCGGTGCCATTATCGGCTACCCAGATCGGACTACCAGGGCCGAAGGCAATACCCCACGCATTTTTCAGGTTGGGATCTGTGGTAATTGCTTTGTTGGGAATGTCGGAAACGATATTGGTTTGCGTGTAGCGCTGTGCAAGTGCCGAGGCGCTGTTCAGAACAATGGCGAGCCAAGCCGCCATCACGAGAAGCTTTGAATGATTTTGTCGAAGTCGCATACCTACCCCCAGGAGTTGGCACGTTGGCGTTTTCCCACCAGAAGGGTGAGAGCGACTCCAATGGACAGGCTTGCTTGATCCAAGGGAATTCGGAAAGCTCACCCGTCAGGTGGGTATGTGTATAAGAGGTCCCCGGGGACCCACTAGCGTCTGTGGACGAGCCACCTACTACGTCCACGGTTGAAAGCAAGTTAATTCAGATGCTTTGGCCGATTTGTCACCAAATTGTCATTAACTTGTTTTTTTCCTGCTGCGCACGTCGGCTTGGCGAGTACCAGCGGGCGCCAAAGAAAGTGTCCTGTGCCGGACTTAGGGCTAAGGTGTTTGCCTTAATTTCTTCATAGATCCTTCCAATCCGTTACTAAAGTTAGATTAATGTTCACATTACCTTGAGGGTAAGTAGATCCTTAACTAGACTCCAGCTACTTTCGTTGGCGTACTCGGTTTAGCAGTCTGGCTTCGCGTTGCTCGTCGAAACTGAAGAGTCTTAGCAGTCGAGATCTCACGCAGCACCTCGCTGGAGAGAGTACGCCCGAACTTTGCGCGCCGCTTCGCTAAATAACACGCTGGAGAATACTGCATGAAGAAGCGCAACCTGCTTTCCCCCGTCCTGGTTGTGACTTTGGCGACGTTCGCGACAGCGAGCGTTTCCGTGACAGCCCCTGCTAACAACAGCACGGTGAGTCCTACGGTGCAGTACGTTGCCACGGCAACGACGAACTGCTCGAAGGGCGTATCGGCAATCGGCATTTATACTGCGCCAGGTCAGCGCGCGTACTCGGTGGCTGGCGCAAAGCTCAATACTCTTCTCACTCTAAATCCAGGAAGCTACAACACGGTGGTGCAGGCTTGGGACAATTGCGGAGGATCTTCGAGTACACCCGTGAAGATCACAGTCGGAGGTTCCAGTCAAAATGGCGTACACATTTCCGCGCCAGCCAATTTAAGCAATGTAGCGTCACCGGTGAATTTCGTGGCCAGCGCGACCACGTCGTGTTCGAAGGGTGTTTCGGGATGGGGAATTTACACCGGCCCGGGCCAACTCGCTTATCGCACTCTCGGATCGAGTCTGAACGCGAAGGTCGCGTTGCCTTCCGGAACACACAGCATCACCTTTCAGGAATGGGATCATTGTGGAGGTACCTCCAAAGCTCCGCTCACCATTACGGTTGGATCGGGCAATCCTGGTGCCAATACATTTGCGGATCTGCATCTCAAGGGCGGATGGCAAGGCTACGCGCTACTGCCTACTTCGTACGCAATCTGCGCATCCTGCAGCCCAAATGGGCCTCAGGCCACGTGGTCGCGAGCGACCGGAGTCAGTTCACCATCGGTCAGCGGCAATTCTGCGAAGCATAACATCGGTGGCCAAACGCAATACGCCGACATCTTGTGGAACAATCATCTGATCGGAGATTTTTCGTCTCAGGGAATCCACGACTACAATCACGCGATCATACCGAACGTGCACAACTTCGTTTATGACGTGTATTTCTTCGGCGACAACCTCCCCTTATCGCAAGCGCTGGAGTTCGACATCAATCAGTTCTTCGGAGGTCAAGGCTTCATCTGGGGACACGAATGTCGGATCGCTGGCGGACATGAGTGGGACATTTGGGACAACGCGAACTCACACTGGATCAAGACCGGCATTCCATGCAATCCCATCAACAATGCCTGGAACCATCTAGTAATCAAGGTGCAGCGCACTGCAAGCAATCAACTGCTGTTCCAATCCATCACTCTGAACGGATCCACCGCAACGCTGAATCATCTTGAACCCTCGGGCAATGGTCACA